>JANXXA010000012.1 GCA_025350885.1 Phenylobacterium sp. | reverse complement strand
TCTTTCGCAGCCATGGTGGGAACTCTCTTTTCTGAATGATTTACGGGGGAAGGAAGCGTGCGGCTGGTTAGGCCTCGAGCACGCCCAGGATGTCGCTTTCCTTCATGATCAGCAGGTCCGTGCCGTCGAGCTTGACCTCGGTGCCGGACCACTTGCCGAACAGGATCTTGTCGCCCTTCTTGACGTCGAGGGGCTGGATCTTGCCGGTGTCATCGCGCGCGCCGGGGCCGACGGCGACAACTTCGCCCTCTTGCGGCTTTTCCTTGGCGGTGTCGGGGATGATGATCCCGCCCTTGGTCTTTTCTTCTTCCTCGACGCGCTTGATGAGGACGCGATCTCCCAGGGGACGAAACGCCATGATATTCTTTCTCCGTTCGGAACGACGGTTGGTTTTGTGACAGCGCCAAGCGCTGCAAGGCCGCGTGTTAGCAGTCGCGGCTCTTGAGTGCTAACGACGCGGTGCAAGTAGGAAGGGCCCGGGGGCGAGTCAAGCGCGGCGATCCGTAGCGGAACACGAAAGTGCTGGAGGCGCTCGTTACGCGCGGCTAGTGTTCTGCTCGAGGAACGAACGCAATTCGGAGAATACCACTCATGCGACGCGCCCTGGCGTTTGCCGCCCTGATCGCCGTGTCCGCCGCCGGCACGGCCGACGCCGCCCACTGGACCAAGTATGTCGACGCCGACGGCGGCCTCGCCTGGTCGTATGACGGCGACTACAGCTACAAGGATCGCGCCACCGGCCGGCTGGTGGTGATGCAGGCGATCTCCAAGCCCGCCGCCAACATGGGCCCCGCCGGCCCCGGCGAGGAGAACGGCGTGGGCTCCGTCGTGGCGCTGGACTGCGCCAAGCGCAACATGATCGTGATGAGCAGCTACAAGCCCAGCGCGCCGCTGAACATCAAGGGCGCCTGGCGCGAGGACACGCCGAAGAAGGCCGAGGGGCCGGAGAACCAGGCGCTGTTCGCCGCCGTCTGCACCCTCAAGGACCTGCCGGTGAAGTAGCCGGCCTGGGTCTGGATCCGGGCGGCGCTCCCGTTCGAGCCTGAGCCATGTTCGTCCTCGACCCCGCGTTTCCGGCGACCTCCGAACCGGTTGGCGACCTAGCGCTTTGCCATGTTCGCCTGCAGTCCGACGCCCGCTATCCCTGGCTGGTGCTGATCCCCCGCGTCGGGTCGGCCCGCGAGCTGGAGGATCTGGCCGAGGACCAGCGGGCATTGCTGATGGCGGAAATCCTGTGCGCCGGCGCCGCCGTGCGCGCGGTGGCCCAGGCGATGGCCCGGCCGGCAGCCAAGCTCAACGTCGCCCAGCTCGGCAATGTCACCGCCCAGCTGCACGTCCACGTGATCGCCCGGCGCGCCGATGACGACGCCTGGCCCGCGCCGGTGTGGGGTGTCGGCGCGGCCCGGCCCTATGACCCGACGGCGCTGGCGCTGGCGCTGGCGGCCGCGAAGGCGGCGCTGGGGGTTTAAGGTCTGGGGGGCTTTAGGGTCCGGTTCGCCGCAGGACCACTGGGCGCCGGTGGTCGGCTTCGCCGAGTTCCCCCGTCCAGCGGCCGTCGTCGTCGCCGTGCAGGATGGCGAGCGCAGCTGTCGCGCCGGGGGTCGGCGTGAAGCGAAGCGTCAGCGCCCGCCCCTGGCGCCGGATGTCGTCGATCAGGCCCGAACTGTTCAGCGCCCCCTTGCGGCGCAGGTCGCGCCAGACGCCCTCCAACCGGTCGGCGCGGTCCACCAGCTGCAGGGCGTAGAGATCGCCGCCGCCGTCGGGGGTGGTCAGGGTCCAGCCGCCGTCCAGCGGGCCCTGGAAGCCCTGGGCCGAGGCAAACGAGGCGCGCAGACGGGAGTCGTAGGCCAGGTCGCGTAGGGACGGCACTGCTGATTCACCTGCCGTCCGGGGCAGGACCGGGTCACCCTGTGGCGCGGGGCGGGGCTGGCCGGCCGCATCGGGCTCGTCCTCGTCACGTGAGGCCTGGGGCTCCAGCAGAGTTCCGATGACATCGACGCCGGCCTGAGTGCGCGGTTCGGGCAGGGCTTTGGCCGGCGACGCGGCGGTGAGGATCAGCAGCAGGATCGCGACCAAGGCGCGCATCGGCGTCAGGCCTCCAGCCCGGCGATGGCCCGGGCCACCGCGATCAGCCGGCGCGCCGCGTCCAGATGCAGCCGCTCGACCATCCGCCCCTCGACCTTGAGCACCCCCCGGCCGATGTTTTCCGGGGCGTCGAAGGCCGCGGTCACGGTGCGCGCCCAGGCCACCGCCTCGGCGTCGGGGGCGAAGATGCGGTTGGCGAGGTCCAGATGGGTCGGGTGGATCAGGCTCTTGCCGTCGAAGCCGAAGTCCGCACCCTGCCGGCACTCGCGTTCCAGGCCGGCGAGGTCGGGAATGTCGTTGAACACCCCGTCCAGGATGGTCAGGCCGTGCGCCCGGGCGGCCATGACGGCGGACGTCAGCGCCGGCATCAGTGGCGCGCGGTCGGGACCCGGCCGGCAGCGCATTTCCTTGACCAGGTCGTTGACCCCGATCACCCAGGTCTCGACGCCCTCGGCGCGGGAGGCGGCGCCCAACTGATCCAGGGCGAAGACCGCCGCGCAGGTCTCGATCATCGCCCACATCGGCGTCACTGACCCCAGCGCCTTGCGGCAGGCGGCAAGGTCGCCCGGTGACGCCGCCTTGGGGACCAGGACCGCCGCCAGGTCGCCCGCCGCGCCCGCCTGGGCCACGGCCGCCAGGTCATCGGCTCCCCAGGGGGTGTCGAGACCGTTCACCCGGATCACCACCTCGCGGACGCCGAAGCCACCGGCCCGCGCGGCGGCCACCGCCAGAACCCGCGCCTCAGCCTTGGCCTCGGGCCCCACCGAGTCTTCGAGGTCCAGGATTACCACGTCGCAGGCCAGCGTCCGGGCCTTCTCGATGGCGCGCGCGTTGGAGCCCGGCAGGTAGAGCGCGCTGCGGCGGGGACGGGCGTCAGGCGTGGTCACCAAGGTCGCGCTCCCCTGCTGCGTCCCGCGATCATAGCGTCTAGGGTGCGATCATGACCACTCGCTACGACCCCGACGCGCGCAATGTCCTGGGCGGAGAGCTTCAGTCCTGCTCACTGCGCCCGATGACCGGTTTCTTCCGCAACGGTTGCTGCGAGACCAGCCACGAGGACCTGGGCCTGCACACGGTCTGTGCGGTGATGACGGCGGAGTTCCTGGCCTTCAGCCGCGCCGCCGGCAACGACCTGACGACCCCGATGCTGGAGGCTGGGTTCCCCGGCCTGACGCCCGGCGACCGCTGGTGCCTGTGCGCGCCACGCTGGAAAGAGGCGCTGGACGCCGGCGCCGCGCCCAGGCTGGTGCTGGAAGCCACCCATGAGGAGACCCTGGCGATCGTACCGCTGGGCGTGCTCAAGGACCACGCGGTGGAGGCTTAAGGCTGCTCAGCGCAGCGGGTAGCTGGCCTCGAGGCGGTAATGCGCCGGGCCGGCGCCCAGGAAACTGGAATAGACACCGAAGCTTTCCACGCGGATCGGCGGCGACTTCAGCAGGTTGTGGGCCTGGATCCAGGCGGCGACCTGCGCGGGATCGGGATGACGCAGATAGGCCAGGGTCACGTGCGGCCGGTAGCGGCGAGTGTCGGCCTTGAGGCCCACGCGGCGGGCCGCGGTCTCGCAGGCCCTGGCCAGCCGGCCCAGCGGCTCACTGTCGGCCACGCCGGCCCAGATCGCGTGGATCTCCGGCCCGTCTCCGAAGGCGCCGACACCGGCAAGGTCGATGTCGAACGGCGCAGGCTTCAGGTTCGAGAGCTCGGCATCCAGGTCGCGGGCCAGATCCTCGCGAATTTCCCCGCAGAACCGCAGCGTCACGTGCAGGGCTTCCAAAGGCCGCCAGCGGGCGCCCTCGATGCCCTGCTGGCGGCGCGCGAGACCCAGGCCGATCTCCTCAGGGACGGCCAGCGCTGCGAAGAGGCGGATCATGTGCGCAACCTTGCCCCGTCCTGACCGCGAAGGCCCGGCCAAATCCATGACATGAGCGTTACCAACAAGGTCTTGCTTCCGCCACGCGTCGACCCGATATTTCACCTTGCGTCCAATCCGGACGATCAACTCAAGGGCTTTGCCTCAAATGAGCGACCTCAACCGCGGCTTTGCGCGCACGATCCCCGCGGATCGCGCCGACATGTCGGTGGACGTGGGCCTGCGCAGCTTCATGCTCGGCGTCTACAACAAGGTGGCGCTGGGCCTCCTGCTGTCCGCCGCCCTGGCCTATGTCACCGGGCAGGTGGCGCCGGTGCAGGCGCTGCTCTATCGGATCACCGCCGACGGTCGCCTCGCCGGCCTGCAGCCGCTGGGCTATGTGATCGCCTTCGCGCCCATCGTCGTGATGCTGTTCGGCATGACCGCGATCCGCAACGCGACACCCAGGTCCTCGGGCATCCTCTACTGGACCATCGTCAGCCTGATCGGCGCGTCGCTGGGCGTGCTGACCCTGGTCTATACCGGCGGCTCGATCGCCTCGACCTTCCTGATCACCGCCACGGCTTTCGGCGGCCTCAGCCTGTTCGGCTACACCACCAAGCGCGACATGACCGGCTTTGGCAGCTTCCTGATGGTCGGGTTGATTGGCCTGGTGCTGGCCTCGGCGGTGAACATGTTCCTGCACTCCGGGCCGATGAATTTCCTGATCAGCGTGGTCGGCGTGTTCATCTTTGCCGGCCTGATCGCCTATGACACCCAGCGGCTGAAGATGACCTACTATCAGCTGGGCGGCGACCAGCAGGCGATGGGCGTTGCCACCAACTACGGCGCGCTCAGCCTCTACATCAACTTCATCAATCTGTTCCAGATGCTGCTAAGCCTGTTCGGCAACCGCCGCTAACGGTCTTCAGCAGCCGATCTTTCGCCCCGTCGATCCTCGCGGTCGGCGGGGCGTTTTGATTCGATCCTTCCGCGTCGGGAAAGCGCTCAGAGCCGTTCGATACGCAAGGGAGCCGTGGGGCGGACCAGCCGCTGTCCCAGGGCGACGATGGGCAGTTCGGCGAAGCGGCCCTGCTGGGCGGCCTGGACAACCTCGAACGCCGCGCGGGCGGCGCGTTCGGCGGCGGCGTCCTCGCGGCTCTTGGGCATTTCGCCGGTCAGGGGGACGATGACGGTTTTTTTGTCTTCGCCGCGACGCATCACCTCGTAGGCCCCTTTGAGCTCGCCGCCCAGTTCGTGGAGCGACAGGCCGCCGGTGGACAGGACCAGCAGGATGAAGTCGACGATGAAGAGCACGCTGCGCAGGATGAGGAAAAAGCGGGCGAAGCCGGTGGACATGGCGATG
>JANXXA010000488.1 GCA_025350885.1 Phenylobacterium sp. | reverse complement strand
CGGAGCTGGCCAGCTCGATGAACCGCGCCGTCTCCTCCTCGATCTGGTCTTCGCGGCAGAAGATATGCGCGTCGTCCTGGGTAAACGCCCGCACCCGCATCAAGCCATGCAGCGCGCCTGAGGGCTCATAGCGATGGCAGGCGCCGAACTCGGCCATGCGCAGCGGCAGGTCACGATAGGACTTCTGGCCGAATTTGAAGATCTGCACATGCCCCGGGCAGTTCATCGGCTTGAGGGAAAGCTCCTCGCCCTCCTCCGTCTCGCAGACGAACATGTTGGGACGGTACTTCTCCCAGTGACCCGATTTCTCCCAGAAGATCCTGTCGAGCACCTGCGGCGTGCGGACCTCCACATAGCCGGCGGCGTCCAACCTGCGGCGCACATAGGCCTCGATCGTGCGCCATAGCGTCAGGCCCTTGTCGTGCCAGAACACCATGCCCTTGCCCTCTTCCTGCATGTGGAAGAGGTCCATCGCGCGGCCGATCTTGCGGTGGTCGCGCTTCTCGGCCTCCTCGATGCGATGCAGATAGGCCTCCAGGTCCGCCTCGTTGGCCCAGGCCGTGCCATAGATCCGCTGGAGCATCGGATTGCGGTGGTCGCCGCGCCAATAGGCGCCGGCCAGCTTGGTCAGCTTGAACGCCTTGCCGACCGCCTTGGTCGATGGCAGGTGCGGCCCGCGACAAAGGTCTTTCCAATTTCCCTGCCGATAGACGCTGACGTCCTCACCGGCCGGGATGCCCTCGATGATCTCGGCCTTGTAGTGCTCGCCGATCGAGGTGAAGTGGGCGATGGCCTCGTCGCGGCTCCAGACCTCGCGCGTGAACGCCTCATCGCGGTCGACGATCTCCTTCATCCGAGCTTCGATCACCGCCAGGTCGTCCAGGCTGAACGGCTCGGGCCGGGCGAAGTCGTAGTAGAAACCGTCTTCGATCGACGGACCGATCGTCACCTGCGTGCCAGGGAACAGCTCCTGCACCGCCTGCGCCATCACGTGGGAGGCGTCGTGGCGGAGGGTCTCCAACACTTCGGGGGCATCGCGCATCAGGATCTCGAACCTGCCGCCATGCGGCAGCGGGCGCTCGAGATCCAGCAGCTCGCCGTCCAGCTTCACCAGCACCGCGCGCTTGGCCAGAGATATGGCGATGGACGCGGCCACGGCCTTGCCCGTCACGCCGTCGTCGAACGGTCGCTTGGAGCCATCGGGGAAAATCAGCTCGATCATGTTTCACAGGTCCACTTGCGCGCGTGGCCCCCGCCGTCCTTGGCGGGGTCCTTGCGCGGAGGCGGGACCGGGTCAAAGCCCGAACCCCCACCCCACGGATGACAACGGCACAGCCTGCGCGCGGCGAGCGCACTCCCGCGCCACGGGCCGTGGCCGATCAGGGCGTCAGCGGCATATTCCGAACAGCTCGGAAGGAACCGGCATTGCCGCCCGATCAGCGGCGAAAGCGTCAGCTTGTAGGCGCGGAGCGCGCCCCTGACGCAGCGTTCGAAGAGCTTCATGCCGGCTACGGGGATCCCGGAAGCGAGGAGCCAGCGATTACGCTGCGCCTAGCGGAGGATCAAGCCGCGCCGACGGGGCTAGTTCGCCCGGTGGCCCTGCGCACAGCCTCGGTCACCGCCTCGAACGCGAGCAGCGTCGAGGCGTGGCGGGCGGGGTAATCCTTCACCGGGGCGAGCATCGAAAGGTCCGAAAAGCGTCCGTCGGGCGCGGGTGCGCCGTCCTTCAACATAGCACGGAACTGGTCGCGGGCCACCTCCAGCTCTTGCAGGGTCGCGCCGACCACCTGGGCGCCCAGCACCGCGGCCGACGCCTGACCCAACGCGCAGGCCTTCACCTCCTGAGCGAAGTCGGTGACCC
Source organism: Phenylobacterium sp. (assembly GCA_025350885.1). GTDB lineage: Bacteria > Pseudomonadota > Alphaproteobacteria > Caulobacterales > Caulobacteraceae > Phenylobacterium. The sequence continues at coordinate 2,598 of JANXXA010000488.1, read as the reverse complement.
GGTCGCCCTTGACAACCACATCCACCAGGACCCGGCTGCCGCAGAGCTTGGCGACTTTCTCGACGCTGGCGTCCGGCGCGGCAAGGCGGCCGACCCGCGGCATGTTCGCCGCCAGCCTGAGCAGGCTTGCCGAATAGAGGTCGTCGATCATGGCCCCTAGATCGGGGGCCTGGCCGGCCCTGTCAAATCGACGCCTCAAAACCGCTTGGCGACTTGTTATGATATATTATAACAGAAATAGGCATCATCGCCAGGCGGGACCATGACCAGAACCATCGCGAAACTTGGCGGCGCCGTCCTGGCTGTGGCCTTGGCGTTCGGTCATCCGGCGTCGGCAGCCCCGGCGTCCGCCGGCGACATGGCCGTCTTGCAACAGGAACTGAAGGCGCTCAGGGCCGAGTACGACGCCAGGATCGGCGATCTGGAAACCCGCCTGAAGGCCGCTGAAGCCAAGGCCGCGACGCCTCAGGCGCCCGGCGCTGCAACCGATGCCGCCGCCGCGCCTGGAGAGATCGTGATCGCCGAGGCCGCGCCGGAGCCGGAGGTAAAAACCGCCTCGCCCAACGCCATGAACCCTGGCGTCTCGGTGGTGCTGAACGGCAACTATGTGGCCACGTCGCGCGATCCGGCGACGACCCGCATCGCGGGCTATCCGCTGAGCGATGACGCCAGGCTGAAGTCGCGCGGCTTCTCGCTGGACGAGAGCGAAATCACGCTGGCCGCCAACGTCGATCCCTACCTGACCGCCAACCTCACCGCGAGCTTCGGCGGCGACAACCAGGTGTCGGTCGAGGAAGCCTACATCCAGACCACCGCGCTCCCCGCCGGGCTGACGCTGAAGGGCGGGCGGTTCTTCTCGGCGGTCGGCTATCTGAACGAGCGGCACGCCCACAACTGGACGTTCATCGACATGCCGCTGCCCTACCGCGCCCTGCTGGGCAAACAGTACGGCGACGATGGCGTGCAACTTCGCTGGCTGGCGCCGACGCCGTTCTTCCTCGAGCTTGGCGGGGAGGTCTATCGCGGCGACCATTTTCCGGCCGGCGGCGCCGCCAAGAACCGCGCCGGGACCCAGACCGCCTTTGTCCACACGGGCGGCGACATCAACACCGCTTCCAGCTGGCTGGCGGCGCTGTCCTACCTCCACGCCGAGGCGCACGGCCGGACGACCGACGCCGACAGCTTCAGCGGCTCCAGCGGCCTTGGCGTCGCATCGCTGGTCTACAAATGGGCCCCCGGCGGCAACCCGACCCAGAAGAACCTGGCGCTTTCGGCCGAATACTTCCTCGGCCGCCAGGACGGGACCTTCAACGGCCTGCGCGCCAACCGCGACCAGAACGGCTGGTACGCCCAAGGCGTCTATCAGTTCACCCAGCGTTGGAGCGCCGGCCTGCGCTACGCCGCGCTCGGCCAGGCCGATCCATCGCGCGCTTTGGCGGGATCGGCGCTTGACGGTTTCGGCCATGCGCCGCACGCCGTCAGCGGCCTGCTGGAATATGATTCAAGCGAGTTCGGCCGCTTTCGGCTGGAGATCACCCACGACACGTCCGACCTGCGACCCAGCGACGAAGCCCTGTTCCAATACACGGTCGTCTATGGCCCGCATGGTGCGCACCGGTACTGAGGAGAGTGTGTTTCATGCGTAGAGCCATCCTGGCCGCCCTGGCCGCGGCCGCCCTGGCCCTGGGCCTGGCGAGCCCAGCCGCCGCCGCCCTCCAGGTCTTTGCCTGCGAACCGGAGTGGGCGGCGCTGGCCACCGAGATCGGCGGCGACCGGGTCAACGTCTATTCGGCCACCACCGGCGTGCAGGATCCGCATCAGATCCAGGCCCGGCCGAGCCTGATCTCCAAGGCCCGCAGCGCCGATCTCACCGTCTGCACGGGCGCGGAACTCGAAATCGGCTGGCTGCCGATGATCGTCACCCAATCGGCCAACAAGAAGATCGCCCCCGGATCGCGCGGGGTTTTCCAACCTACGGACCATGTCCGGCTGCTGGAGACGCCAGCTTCGCTGGATCGCAGCCAGGGCGATATCCACGCCGGCGGCAATCCGCACATCCAGTCCGACCCGCGCAACATGCTGCCGGTGGGCAAGGCGCTGGCGGACCGCTTCGCCGAACTGGATCCGGCCAATGCGGCGACCTATCACGCCCGCTATGGGGCGTTCGCCGGCAAGTGGCAGGGCGCGCTCAACCGCTGGCAGGCGCAGGCCGCGCCGCTGCGCGGGGTTTCCATCGCGGTGCAACACCGCAGCTGGGTCTATCTGGAAAGCTGGCTGGGCCTGCGGCGCGTCATCGCGCTCGAGCCCAAGCCCGGCGTGCCGCCGTCCTCGGGCTATCTGGCCCAGGTGCTCGAGGTGCTGAAAAAGACCCCGGTGAAGATGATCATCCGCGCCGCCTACGAGGATGCCCGGCCCTCGGAATTCGTCGGCGGTCGCGCCGGCGTGCCCGCCGTCATGCTGCCCTACACCATCGGCGGCTCGGACGGCGCCAAGGACCTCTATTCGCTCTATGACGACACCCTCAGTCGCCTGTTGAAGGCGCTGAAGTGATGGATCACGGGGCCATCGAGATCTCGATCCTGCTGCCGGCCTTGCTCG
>JANXXA010000486.1 GCA_025350885.1 Phenylobacterium sp. | reverse complement strand
AGAGCAGTGTCGTAATCGATCAGATGGGCGTCACCGTGAAGGGGATGATGGTCTCCAGCGAGGCCCAGGTTCTGCAGAAGGTGAAGGGAACCATGACGCAAATCGAAGGCTCCGCCATGACCACGGTCAAGGGCGCCATCGTGATGATCAACTAGGGCGGCGAATGGGACGCTGGAAGCATGTGAAGTGGACCGAGGCGGGGCAGCTGACCGCGCTGCTCGGCTGGCCGGTCTCCGATCAGGACCGGGAGGAGCCGGAGAGCTTCTTCGACCGATTGCGGGCCGATAGCCGCGACAACGAGGCGACGATGTTCCTGGGTCAGGCCCTTCCACGCTTCGCCGTGGTTCGCTGGGCGGCCCATCTGGTCCGTGACCTCTCGCCCCCCGATCCGCCGGCTGCGGACGCCGAAGCTCTCAAAAGCGCCTTCCTTTGGCTTCAGGATCCCAGCGATCACCGTCGGCGCGCGGCGTTCGAAGCCGCTTCGACCGCAGATGATTGGAGTCCGCAGCGGCTGTGCGCGCTCGCGGTCTTTTTCTCCGGGGGTTCGTTGGCGCCTGAGAATCTTGAGCCGGTGCTGGCCCCAAAGGAAGCAGCGGGCAAGTTTGCCGCGGGGGCTGTGCTCTCTGCCGCAGCTCGCAGCCCGAACTGGCAACAGGCGCTCGACGCCGCCTGCCAGCTCGGCGACGCCTTCGCCAGCGGCGCCGAATCCGACCTGCGATGAGCCTGATCCTTACCATCAACGGAATCGACAAGCTGGAGAATGGAGAAGCAGCCCGATTGAAGCTCGACCGTCATGGCGCCAGCATCGGTCGCTCGCCGCACATGGACTGGAGCCTGCCTGATCCGCGCAGCTACATCTCGTCTACCCACTGCGAGGTGGAATACCGCGACGGCGGCTATGTACTGACGGATCGCAGCACCAACGGTACCTATGTGAACGGCAATGCGGTGCGCCTGCCGGGGCCGCATCGCATTGCAGATGGCGATGTCATCCTCGTCGGACACTACGAGATCGTGGCGCGGCTGGAAGGCGAGGCGGGCGCGTCAGCGGGAGGGGGGAGACCGCAGGCTGAGCCGGCTTGGGGAGGCTGGGAAAGTCACGTCCCGGCTGGACCGGTTGGCGTGGACCCGGCGAAATGGGACCGTCCGACGCCCCAAGCAGCCATCAGCGGGCTGGGCTCAGCCTCCGGCGCCTGGGCGCCACCCCGCGTTGAGGCCGCCGCTCCGCGGGAGTCGGTCTGGGCGCAACCGGAGCCCGAAGTGCTCCAACCTTCAGCCTGGTCCAGTGAACCGCGAAGCAGCGCTGCGCCCTCAGCCGTCGATGTCTGGGGACAACTGGCCAGCACCAACGAGGTGGACTGGGCCCGGGGCGGTTTCGCCTCGCCGTCGCCCGAGCCCGCACCGCGCGCCACGCCGCCAACCGCTGCGGCGAGTTGGGACGCGCCTCAGCCGGCCCCGCACTCCGCCGCTCGCGATCCCGGCGCCTCGGGGCCGGGGCCGAGCCAGAGCGAATGGGCGGCTTTCCTCCAGGCGGCAGGCTTGCAGGCGGCGGACATAAAGTCCGCGCCGTCGGAAGCCCTCGCGAGCGCCGGTGCGCTTTTGAAGCGGCTGATCGGCGGCATGGTGGTGATGATGGAGGCGCGCGCCAAGGCCAAGGCCCAGCTTGGCGCCCAGAACACCAGTCTGGAGTTCGAGGGCAACAATCCGATCAAGTTCGCGCGGACTGCCGAAAAGGCCATGCTGCAGCTGCTGAATCCCGCGGAACGCGGCTTCATGCGCTCGGAACGGGCGGTGGAGGACGCATTCCGCGACCTTCAAGCCCATCAGCTAGCCACCCTCGCCGCGATGCAGGGCGCGCTGGCCGCAACACTCGCGCGTTTTTCACCGTCCTCGATCCGCGGCCGGGCGGAGACTCGCGGCCTGCTCGCCAAGATTTTGCCCAGCGCCCGCGAGGCGGCCCTGTGGCAGGCCTATGAGAAGGAGTTTGAAGGCGTTGCCAGGGGGTCCGACGAAGCCTTCATGGACGTCTTCGCCAAGGAATTTCGCACGGCCTACGAGCGGGTCGCCGCGGAAATGAAAGCCAAGGGATAGGAAGCGCCATGGGAAAACCGGCCGCCCGAGTCACCGACATGCACGTGTGCCCGATGGTCACCGGGGTCGTGCCGCATGTCGGAGGCCCTATCCTCCCGCCCGCTGCGGTCACCGTGTTGACCGGCATGCTGCCACAGGCTCGCGTTGGCGATATGTGCGTGTGTGTGGGTCCCCCTGACGTGATCGTCCTTGGCTCTTTCACCGTGCTCGCCATGGGCCAGCCTGCCGCGCGGATGGGCGACCTGACCGCGCACGGCGGGACGATTGTTTTGGGCTTGCCGACCGTGCTGATCGGACCGTGAGTCCGGCTGTGGAAACACCGGGCGGTTTTTGCCGCGCCGCGAACCGACGGAGCGTCAGATGATTGTCGTGGTGGACGGCACGGGCGAGGCAAACAACGCCGTGTACGCCAAGGAAATGCGAAACTCTGCAGCCAGATCGCCAGTGTCCCTGGGGCCACCTACTTCCGCGGCCCGACGCTCGCGGGGAGCGAGGTCGCCGCGATCGCCGACAGAGCGGCAGGCGCGGCCCAGTCCTTGGCGGCGAGTGGCCGCCCGATCATGCTTGCGGGATACAGCCGCGGCGGCTGCGCCGCGATCCTGGCCGCCAAGCGGCTGAAGTCCGCCGGCTGTCGGGTCAAGGCGCTGTTCCTGTTCGATCCCGTAGACATGCAGGTCAGCGACAAGTCGCTGAGCCAGACCATCCCGGACAATGTGGACTACGTCGCGCGTGCGCGCACTGCGCGGGACATCCGGTTCTGGTTGTCGAACCCGGTCAAATCGCGGTTCTACTTCTACAACACTGGGCGCTGGCTTGCGGGTTCGGGTCAGTTCGATCATGAGGCCTTCGTCGGCAGCCACGGCGCACTGGGCGGGACGCCTTGGCCAGACGTCGTGGGGGACGCGGCCTGCGCCCTGAACGTCGCCGCATGGATGAGCCCCCGCC
>JANXXA010000479.1 GCA_025350885.1 Phenylobacterium sp. | reverse complement strand
GCCCGCGCGAGGCGCGGGCTCGCCAGTCGAGTGCCGAGTCCGGAGTAGCGGGCGACCCAGTACCCGCCGAGGGCGCCGTCCTGCCACCGGTACTTCTTGCCGTCCTCGTACGTGCGCCCGTCGTAGGAGATCCCGACCTCGAAGACGCGCCAACCGCCGCCGGCCAGCTTCGCGGTTCTGAGCAGCGTCGGGCCGGCGCAGATCAGGCTTTCCTTGTTGGCCAGCGCCACGATCGCGCCGGCGCGGGCCGCGGCCAGCGTCGGAGCAAGGCCGGCAAAGCCGACGATGGCCGACATCACCCACTGGGCGTCGGCGCTGGCCGCATCAGCAACGGCGGCGGATCCGGCCGCGGTTCGGATCCCCGACCCGGCCAGCCGCTCGCGCAGCCGGGGCAGCCCCGCCTCGTCTTCGATCACGGCAATGCCCGGCCGCCATCTCAAGGCCTGATCGGCCAGCCGCTCGACATTGCGGCCCGCGACCAGGGCCACCACCTCGATCTCGACCCCGGCGCGTTCGAACAGATCCAGGGTCGATACGCCGACCGAGCCGGTGGAGCCCAGAACGCTGACCTTCCTGGGCAGACTCAATGTCCCCACCCCAGATGGTTGGCCAGACGGGCCGCCGCCATCACCACCACAGCGAACATCAGGCCATCAACCCGGTCCAGAAGGCCGCCATGCCCGGGAATCAGGTCTCCGGAATCCTTGACACCGAAGCGCCGTTTAAGCGCCGATTCCCAGAGATCTCCGGCCATGGTCGCCAAACCGACCGCCAGGCCGATCAGGGCTGCGGCCCAAAGGCTGAGCTGGAAATAGGGCAGCGAGGCCATGGCGATTGCGGCGCCCATGGCGGCGAGCAGTCCGCCGACGAAGCCCGACCAGGTCTTGTTAGGCGAGAATCTCGGCCAGAGCTTGGGCCCCTTGAGCGCGGAGCCCACGGCAAAGGCGCCGATATCAGCCGACCAGGTGGCGGCAAACAACATCAGAGTCCACCAGACCCCCTGGTGGGTGGATCGGAGCCAGACCAGGCACAGTCCCGCCGGGGCGATGTAGAGCACGCCGTAGGCGGCGTCCGCCGTCCGCTCAGCGACGCCGCGCGCCACCAGAGCCGCGGCCAGCGCGCCGAGAGGCAATACGAGCCAGCCCAGGATGAAGTGGTTCTCGTAACCCAGGAACACCGTTGCCAGGGCTGCGGCCGTGACCGCGGCGGAGACCCGGATCGGCGCGCCGGGCGCGCTCATGCCACCCCACTCGATGGCCAGCAACGCCACGGCGACCGAGATCATCAGCAGATAGGGCAAGGCCTCCTGGCGGCCTTGAAGCGCGGGGATGTAGTGCTGGTTCTGGCCGAGCGTGGCGTAGAGCGCCGTCGGAACCAGAACGAAGCCCGAGGCCACCCTCAGCCCCAGGTTCGTCCAGTCAAAGCGCCTAGCCTGCGGCAAGGACATCATCGACTGCGACGGCGCCATAGCGGCGCTCCCGTCCGGCGAAGACGGCCAGGGCGGCGGCGAGATGTTCGGCTCCGTAGTCCGGCCAAAGCACGTCCTGAAAGACGAACTCCGCATAGGCCGCCTCCCACAGCAGGAAGTTGGACAGGCGCTGCTCGCCGGAGGGCCGAATGATCACGTCCGGTGGCGGAGAACCGGCCGTGGCCAGCCGCGTAGCGAAGGCGGCCTCGTCAAGGTCGGCGGGCTTGGCGCGGCCTTGCGCCACGTCCTCGGCGAAGCGGCGCGCGGCGTCGACGATATCGGCCTGCCCGCCATAGTTGAACGCGACGTCGAGAAAGAACTTCCCGTTGTGCGCCGTGCGCGCCTGAGCATCCTCGATGATCCCGACCAGCTCGGCGGACAGCCCCTCGCGGCGCCCGACGACGCGGACCCGGACGCCCTCGCGCTCCAGCCGGCCAATGTCGCTCTCGAAGTAGCGTTTGGGGAGCGCCATCAGTTCGGCGACCTCGGTGGCCGGGCGGTTCCAGTTTTCCGTCGAAAAGCCGAACACCGTCAGGCGGCCGATGTTGAGGTCCGGGGCGGCCGAAACGGTGCGCTTCAGCGCCTCAACGCCAGCGCGGTGTCCCAGCGTCCGCGGCAGGCCGCGCTGTTTCGCCCAGCGGCCGTTGCCGTCCATGACGATGGCGACGTGCAGCCGCGGTTGCGCGTTCGCGCCTGCGCCGGGCGTGTCCGTGGACGGAACTTGTTCGTGGGCGGGCATGGGGTTGGCTTGGGATCCTTCCGGCGTGGGGCGGGGCGCGGACTAGACGTGCATGATCTCTTGTTCTTTGGTTTTCAAGGCTTCGTCCACCCGCCGGATCGCCTCGTCGGTGAGCTTCTGGACCTCGCCCTCCATCCGCTTTTCCTCGTCCTGGCTGATGACATGGGATTTCTCCGCGGTCCGCAGGTCGTCGTTGGCGTCACGACGGATGTTGCGGACCGCAACGCGCTGCTGCTCGGCATATTTTCCGGCGACCTTGACCAGGTCCTTGCGGCGCTCCTCGGTCAACGGTGGAATGGGAATGCGAAGGTTCTGGCCGTCAGTGACCGGATTGAGGCCAAGCCCCGCCGAGCGGATGGCTTTCTCCACGGAAATCACCAGGGCCTTGTCCCAGACACTGACGCTGATCATCCGCGCCTCGGGCACCGATATGGCGCCCACCTGGTTGATCGGCATGGTCGAGCCATAGGCTTCGACGTTGATCTGGTCGAGCAGGCTGGCCGAGGCGCGGCCGGTGCGCAGGCTGCCGAACTCTTCCTTCAGGGCTGCGACCGCCTTGTCCATGCGATCACGGTAGCTTGCCAGCTCAGGCTTTTCCACGGTGGCCATGTTGTCTGCTCCGTTCGTCTCGATCTCGTCAGGCGATAGTGGTGAAGACGCCTTCGCCCCTTAGCACCTTCAGCAGGTTGCCCCGCTCGCGGATGGAGAACACCACGATGGGAATGTGATTGTCGCGCATCAGGCTGACCGCCGAGGTGTCCATGACCCGCAGATCCTTGGACAGGACTTCCTTGTAGCTGAGCGTCTCATAGCGCTTGGCGTCCGGGTCCTTCTTCGGATCGGCGGTGTAGACCCCATCGACGCTGGTGCCCTTGAACAGCGCGTCGCAGCCCATCTCGGCCGCGCGCAGGGCCGCCGGCGTGTCGGTGGTGAAGAAGGGCGCGCCTAGGCCGGCGGCGAAGATCACCACCCTGCCCTTTTCCAGGTGCCGCAGCGCGCGGCGCCGGATGTAGGGCTCGCAGACCGCCTCCATGGGAATGGCCGACTGGACGCGGGTATAGACCCCGACCTTCTCCAGGGTCGCCTGCAGCGCCAGGGCGTTCATGACGGTGGCCAGCATGCCCATGTAATCGGCGCTGGCGCGTTCCATGCCGCTTTCCGCCAGGGCTGCGCCGCGGAAGATATTACCGCCGCCCACAACCAGGCAGATCTGCACGCCGGTGTTGACCACCTGGCCGATATCCTCGGCTACGGCCTGCAGGGTCTTGGGATCGATGCCGAACCCCTCGCCGCCAACGCCGGCTTCCCCCGAGAGCTTCAGGAGGATGCGCTTGTAGCGTGGCTGACCGTCCGGCATGGGGAATCCCTACTTCAGGACGAGCATAAACCAAGGGCGCGGCGCGTCGATACGCACCGCGCCCTCAGCTCAAGTCGTTGGCCGAAAGAGCCTAGCTCTGGCCCGAGAGCGAGGCCACTTCGGCGGCGAAATCGTCGGTCTTCTTCTCGACACCCTCACCCAGGGCAAAGCGCACGAAGCCCTTCACCGCCAACGGCGCGCCGGTCTCCTTGGCGGTCGCCGCGATCAGCGCCTCGATAGTCTGGTCCGGATTCATGACGAAGGGTTGCTTCAACAGCACGACCTCTTCCTGCCACTTGCGGATCCGGCCCTCGATCATCTTCTCGACCACGCCGATAGGCTTGCCCGATTCCAGAGCCTGGTCGGTGAGCAGTTTCTTTTCCTTCTCCACGGCCACCGGATCGAGATCCTCGGGGCTGAGCGCCAGCGGCGGCATCGGGGTGCCGGCCACGTGCAGGGCGATCTTGCGCGCGACCTCCTTCAGCACGGTCTGATCGCCCGCGCCTTCCAGCGCCACGATCACGCCCAGCCGACCGACGCCTTCGCCCTGGGCGTTGTGCAGGTAGAGCGAAACCGCGCCCTGGCTGACGCTGAGGCGGGC
>JANXXA010000425.1 GCA_025350885.1 Phenylobacterium sp. | reverse complement strand
GCGAGGGCTTGGCGAGCGTCATAGAGTTTCGCGTCAACCAACTCACCTGGGGCCAGCTCAAGGACAACCTCACCAACATCCAATACCTGCTGACGGATGGCTGCACCAAGGGGCGGTTCTTATACCTGACGCCTCAGGAGGTGTTCTATTTCGAGCCCCTGACGCCGATGGGTGAAGCGGGCACCACGGCCTTCCCCAATGCCGTCTACGACGCGCAGGAAGCCGCCACGTGCTTCGCTCTGGGGCGCCACACCGCAACGGTGTTTCACGCCATGCGCACCCTTGAACACGGCCTCATGGCCCTCGCTATCGATGTTGGCCGAACCTACGACCAGCAGCATTGGCACAACATCATCAACGAGATTGAGAGCGAGGTGGAGAAGATCAGGAAGACCGGGCCGAAGTCCCAGGACAAGGACAAGCGGCTAGGTTTCCTTTCCGGCGCCGCGAAGGAGTTCGCGTACTTCAAGGACGGGTGGCGGAACTACGTCATGCACGCCCGCGTGCAGTACGACGCGCTACAGGCTGAAAGCGCGCTGAAGCACGCCCTGTCCTTGATGATGCGGCTGGCGGACGGCCTGAGCCGGGAGACGCTAGAGGCCGCCTCCGAGGCCATGGTCAAGCGGAACGCGGTGTAGCCTTGGCTGGCCGCACAACCTTGTCGAAGGCCCGATCAAAGGCGCCTTCGCTCTCGTCCACTTCGACCTGTCGCGCGGTCTCCACGAACCGCGCGTGGCGCTCGGCGTCTGTCAGTTTGGGCTTGGGTTGAGGGTTCTTGGGCATGCCTACGTCCTATCAGGAAGTGATCGAACAAATAGAGGCGCTGTTCAACGATCAGTCTCGCTTCGCGGCAGGTTCAGGATCACGCGGGCCGTCTCCACTAACCAGTCCTTCTCCCGACGCTCTCTCTCAAGGGCCTCCAGCAATTTCTGCGAGGCCGCCGGAATCCGATCGGCCCGCGCGTCCCCGGATTCGGAAAACTCCCTGAGGACTGTTTCATGATCGCCGCCCAACCTAGCGACGTGAGCCAGCAAGCGCACCGTGATGTCGCGGTGCGCGAGGCGTTTCACCGTCTCTTCGGTGGCGCGGCTCTCCAAAAACTCGACGCGCTCTTCGAGCTTTCTGATCCGCTCAGCGGTCTCGTCGTCCACCGTCAGTCCTCCCACGGCAATTCCAACTGCGGATCGCCCTCACGGCGCGGCCAGCGATGCGGCTTGGTGAACCATCGCCGATCACCAGACGATGCGGCCTTCGGCGGACGCCCGCCGGCGACTAACTGTTTCGTAGGTGAGGCGCTTGCCGACGATCCCCGCCAGCGCGTTGTCGGCGCGAGCCTTGTCGTCCACGCCGACCGCGATCCGGTTCGAAAACCGGAAGTCGAATTCGGCGAGGTAGCGATGCAGATGCTTGCGCGAGCAGTGCTGGTAGATGCCGCGCATCCCGCGCTTGAAGATCGAGAACGTGCCTTCAACGGTGTTCGTGTGGACCGTCACGTCGGCTTCGCGGACATACTCACCGACGCTGTGGTTGACCGCTTCGTGGCCGGTCATCTGCGCGCCGATGCGGCGATAGACGTTCGCCGAGTCAGTCAGCAGGCGGGTGTCGGGATCGATGTTCGCGACAACGGCGGCGGTCACGGCGTTGGTGGTCACGTTGTCCAGAACCATCGAGCGCAGACGCCCGGTTTCGCGGTCAACGAAGCTGAGGACGGCGTTCTGATTCTTGCCGCCCTTAGCCGAATAGTTGGCGTCGTGGCCGATGTAGGTTTCGTCGGCCTCAACGTCGCCACCGCCGCCGCCGAAGGGCTCAAGCGCGCCGTCCGCCATGGCTTCACGGATGCGGTGCATGAGGAACCACGCGGTCTTCATGGAACCGCCGAAGGTGCGTTGGATCTGACGGGTGCTGACGCCCTTCTTGGACGAGCAGATGAGATAGATCGCTTGCAACCAGATGTGCAGCGGCAGGTGGCTGCTTTCGAAGATCGTCCCGATGCGCACGGTGAAGGGCTTGCGGCAGGCACGGCAGTTCCACAGACCGGTGCGGGTGGTCTTGCCCGTCGAGCGCGAGGCTTCGCCGATCACGCCGCAGTGCGGGCACGTCGCGCCATGCGGCCAGAGCTTGGCTTCGACGTACTCGAAAGCGGCAGCTTCGTTCACCAGGTGCGGGGCGTTCAGGGCGGATTGCATAGCGGTCGGTCTCCTTGGCCAACACACTACCAATTGAGATTGCTATGTCAAGTGTAACATCGCCTTGGTTTGTCAAGAACAAAACAGAAACATTATTTCTCGTCCAGGGCGAATGGAGATCAGCAGCCGCGAGCCTGCCACTCCGACCAACCCTTCTCCCGCCGCCGCGCGGGTGAATTCCGATCTACCTCAGACCTCTTCCTTACGCGAAGACGATGGTCTTGCCGCCTTCGATCAGCACCCGATGTTCCACGTGCCAGCCGACGGCGCGGGCCAGCACCTGGCATTCGATGTCGCGGCCAAGCTCGACCAGCTGATCGGGACCCTGGCTGTGGTCGACGCGCTGGACGCCCTGTTCGATGATCGGGCCCTCATCGAGGTCGGTGGTCACATAGTGGGCGGTGGCGCCGATGATCTTCACGCCGCGGTCGTAGGCCTGGTGGTAGGGCTTGGCGCCCTTGAAGCCTGGCAGGAACGAGTGGTGGATGTTGATGCAGCGCCCCGCCAGCCGGGCGCACATGTCCGCCGACAGAATCTGCATGTAGCGCGCCAGCACCACCAGGTCGGCAGCCTCGCTGTCGATCAGCGCCATGAAGGCGGCTTCCTGCTCGGGCTTGGTCGACGGCGTCACTGGCAGGTGGTGGAACGGCACGCCGCTCCATTCCACGAACGAGCGCAGGTCCTGGTGATTGGAGACCACGCCGACGATCTCCGCCGGCAGCAGTCCCGCCCGCCAGCGGTGCAGCAGGTCGAACAGGCAATGGCCGAATCTGGAAACCGCAATCAGCACGCGGGGCTTGGCCGCCGCCTCATGCAGCGACCAGTGCATGGAAAAGCGCTGGGCGATCAGCTCAAAGCCGGCTTTCAGGGCAGCCGCGCCGGGCATCGGGCCGTCAGGCTGGAACACCGTGCGCATGTAGAACTGGCCGGCGATCGCGTCGTTGAAATGGCTGGACTCAGTGATCGAGCCGTTGTTGTCGGCCAGGAACCCCGAGACCGCCGCCACCACGCCCTTCCGGTCGGGACAGTTGAGGATCAGGATGTGTCGCCCATCGGAATCCTTGGCCTTGGTCTTCACGTTGATCTCCCCCGTCCCGCAGTCACCAACCCGGGCGCTGGCAGCAATCCGGACTGGCGGCGCCGATAGCCAATCGAATTTTGTCGGCCGGCAATCTGATTTTTGCGGCTGGCGGCGCGTCTGCCGTCACTCTATCCCCTGACGATGGGGCAGAATGCGGCGCATTCCAATGTGACCGGCCTTGGGCCGACAGGCGCCTTGGGATGAAGCGCTATTCGACCCTTGGCCTGCTGAAGGCCGGATTGTCGGGCCACCAGAGCTGGCCCCGGGCCTGGCGCGACCCCGAGCCAAAGCCGCGTTACGACGTCGTGGTGATCGGTGGTGGCGGGCATGGTCTGGCCACCGCCTACAATCTCGCCCGGCAGCATGGGATCGTCTCCGTCGCCGTGCTGGAACGCGGCTGGATCGGCGGCGGCAATACTGGTCGCAACACCACCATCGTGCGCTCCAACTATCGCCAGCCGCAACTGCAGCGGCTGCTGGAATATTCGCTCAAGCTCTGGGAGGGGATGACCCAGGAGCTGAACTACAACGTGATGTTCAGCCAGCGCGGCTTGTTGATCACCGCGCATTTCGATGCGCAGACGCAGGCACTGCTGCGCCGGGGTAACGGCATGCGCGTGGCAGGCAGCGACGCGGTTTTC
>JANXXA010000418.1 GCA_025350885.1 Phenylobacterium sp. | reverse complement strand
CCAAGGGCGCGCGGGGGCTGGTCATGGGCCTGGCGTTCAAGGAGAACTGCCCCGATCTGCGCAACACCCGGGTGATCGACATCATCGCCGCGCTGGCGGCCGACGGCGCGGCCGTCGACATCTGGGACCCGTGGATCGACGTTGCCGAGGCGCGGCAGGAATACGGCCTCGACCTGATCGGCGAGCCCAAGGCCGGCGCCTATGACGCCATCGTGCTGGCCGTCGCCCACAAGCAATTCCTGGATCTGGGCGCGGACACGATCCGCAGCTTCGGCAAGGCCGGCGCGGTGCTGTTCGACGTCAAGAGCGTGTTGCCCAAGGCGCCGGGCGACCTCAGGCTTTAGCGGCCGTAGTAGTCCAGGTACCAGTCGACGAAGGCGCCGATGCCGACCTCGATGGGCGTGGACGGCGCGTAGTCCAGGGCGGCTCGGGTCGCTTCGACATCGGCCTCGGTGCGGGCGACGTCACCGGGCTGCATGGGCAACAGGTTGAGCTTGGCCTTGCGGCCCAGTTTCTGCTCCAGCACCTGGATATAGGCCATCAGTTCGACGCGCTGGCTGTTTCCCAGGTTGAGCACCCGCCAGGGGGCGACGCCGCTGGTGGCGGGATCGGGCTTCAGCGGGTCCCAGTCGGCGTTGACCTGGGCCGGGCGGTCGATGGCGGCGAGGAGACCGTCGACGATGTCGGCCACGAAGGTGAAGTCGCGCTGCATCCTGCCCTCGCCATAGACGTCGATGGGCTGGCCCGCGAGGATCGCCTGGGTGAACTTGAACAGCGCCATGTCGGGCCGACCCCACGGCCCGTAGACGGTGAAGAACCGGAAGCCCGTCGAGGGAAAGCCGAACAGGTGCGAATAGCTGTGCGCCATGGCCTCGTTGGCGAGCTTGGTGGCGGCGTAGAGGGTGATCGGATGGTTGGCCCCGTCGTGGACGCTGAACGGCAGCTTGCCGTTGGCGCCGTAGACCGAACTGGTCGAGGCATAGACCAGATGCCTTGGTTGAACGGCGCGGCACCCCTCCAGAACATTGAGGAAGCCGACGACGTTGGAGTCCACATAGGCGGCCGGGTTTTCCAGGCTGTAGCGGACGCCGGCCTGGGCGGCGAGATTGACCACGGCCTCGGGCTTAACCCCCGCGAACAGCGCCGCGACGCCCGGGCGATCGGCAAGGTCCAGGCGGGCGTGGCGATAGGCGGGGTGCTGCTCGAGGATCGCCAGGCGGGCGGCCTTCAGCGTCGGATCATAGTAGGCGTTGAGATCGTCGAGCCCGACGACCTCGTCCCCGCGCTCCAGCAGGCGCCGGGAGAGGTGGAAGCCGATGAAGCCGGCCGAACCGGTGACCAAGATCGCCATGCTTTCTCCTCAAGCTGAAGGCCCCGCTGTGCCACCGCTGGCGGCGAACTTCAAACCGCCGGGCTCGCGCGATGCGTTCATGTGAGACGGATCGGGAATCTTTGGCCCAAGGTATGCAGGTGCGCGTTGAGCATTTAAGAGACTGTCTGTCTTTGACCGGCCCGGGGCATTGATTCCGGTCGGCAGGGCGGAGTCAGGGAGCGTCCGTATGAACCAACGTCTCGTCCCGGGACTCGAGACCGCGCCGACGAAACATGCCCGGCTGCTGGCGTGGGTTGGCGATATCGCGGCCCTGACCGAGCCGGATCGCGTGCGCTGGTGCGACGGGTCGCAGGCCGAATGGACAGAGCTCACCGAGGCGCTGGTCGCGGCCGGCACAATGAAGCGGCTCAATCCGCGGAAGCGCCCGAATTCCTTCTACGCCGCCTCGGATCCGCGCGATGTGGCGCGCGTCGAAAGCCGCACCTTCATCTGCTCGGAAAAGCCGCAGGACGCCGGGCCGACCAACAACTGGCTTGAGCCCGGCGAGATGCGCGCCGATCTGAAGGACCTGTTCAAGGGCTGCATGCGCGGGCGCACGATGTACGTGGTGCCGTTCTGCATGGGGCCGCTGGGCTCGAAGATCAGCGCCATCGGGGTCGAGATCACCGATTCCGCCTATGTAGCGGTCTCCATGAAGATCATGACGCGGATGGGGCAGGCCGCCCTCGACCAGCTCGGCGAGGACGGCTTTTTTGTACCGGCCGTGCATTCGGTGGGCGCGCCACTGGCCGATGGCCAGGCCGATGTCGCCTGGCCCTGCAACGAAATCAAATACATCGTCCACTTCCCCGAGACGCGGGAGATCTGGTCCTACGGCTCGGGCTATGGCGGCAACGCGCTGCTGGGCAAGAAGTGTTTCGCCCTGCGCATCGCCTCGGTGATGGCCCGCGATGAAGGCTGGTTCGCCGAGCACATGCTGATCCTGAAGCTGACGTCGCCGCAGGGCGAGGTGCGGTTCATCTCGGCGGCCTTCCCCAGCGCCTGTGGCAAGACCAATTTTTCAATGTTGGTGCCGCCGGCCGGTTTTGACGGCTGGAAAGTCACCACCATAGGCGACGATATTGCCTGGATCAAGCCCGGTGCGGATGGCCGTCTGTATGCGATCAACCCGGAGTCTGGCTACTTTGGCGTGGCCCCAGGCACCAATACGCTGACCAACCCCAATTGCAGGGCCAGCCTGGGCCATGACGTGATTTTCACCAATGTGGCGCTGACCGACGACGGCGATGTCTGGTGGGAAGGCATGGACAAGGACAGCGGCTCCACACCGGCGCACCTGATCGACTGGCAGGGCAAGGACTGGACGCCCGCGATTGCCAAGCAAACCGGCGCCAAAGCCGCGCACGCCAATTCGCGCTTCACCGTGGCCGCCACCAACAATCCGGCGCTTGACCCGGCCTGGGACGACCCGGCTGGCGTGCCGATCGACGCCTTCATCTTCGGCGGGCGGCGCTCCACCACCGTGCCGCTGGTGACCGAGGCGCGCAACTGGACTGAGGGCGTTTACATGGCCGCGACCATGGGCTCTGAGACCACGGCCGCCATCGTGGGCCAGGAAGGCGTGGTCCGGCGCGACCCGTTTGCCATGCTGCCTTTTACCGGCTACAACATGAGCGACTATTTCCAGCATTGGCTCAACCTGGGCGCCAAACTCGCTGACAAGGGCGCGCGTCTGCCCGGCATTTACACCACCAACTGGTTCCGCAAGGGCGAGGACGGTAAGTTTGTGTGGCCCGGCTACGGTGAGAATATGCGCGTACTCAAGTGGATGATTGACCGCATTGAAGGTACGGCCAAGGGTCAGGAGCACGTCTTCGGCGTGAGCCCTGCTTATGAAGAAGTCAATTGGACCGGTTTGAGCTTCACGCCTGCGCAATTCAAGACTGCCACCAGCATAGACAAAGCCGTCTGGCTCAAGGAGCTGGAATTGCACGCCGAACTGTTCAAGCAACTCGCCCATAACCTGCCCCAGGAGTTGGTGTTGATCAAGTCCCAGATCGAGAAACGTCTGGCCGCCTGATTCGTCTCCACATGAAAAAGCCACCGGCTGCGGTGGCTTTTTT
>JANXXA010000459.1 GCA_025350885.1 Phenylobacterium sp. | reverse complement strand
CCGAGCCACCTCCCCCTGCGGGGAGGATCTGGAGCTACCAGCTCCACGCCTTGGCGCTGGCCCGACACCCGCCGTCCTTCCAGCCCGTCCAGGCGCGGCCCCGGACCACGCGGCCGGCGCTGGCGCCGGTGGCCTCGCCGTCCCGCAGGACCTGCTGGCCGTTCACCAGCACGTCGGACACGCCTGTGGCCAGCTGCTGGGGCTTCACGAAGGTCGCGTGGTCGGCGACGGTTTTCGGATCGAACACCACCACGTCGGCGTAGTAGCCCGCCTTCAGCATCCCGCGCTGGCGCAGCCCCAGGTTATGCGCGGGCAAGGATGTCAGGCGCCGCACGGCGTCGGGCAGGGCGATCAGCCCCTCGTCGCGGGCGTATTTGCCGAGCACGCGCACGAAGTTGCCGTAGGCGCGGGGATGGGTGGACGACAGCAGGAAGACCCCCTCCGGCGCCATGGCCGCAGCGTCGGAGCCGAAACTCACCCAGGGCAGCTTGATCTGCTTGGCGACATTGGCCTCGTCCATCGAGGAATAGACCACCTGGATGCGCGACCCGTCGGCGATGATCAGGTCGAGGATGGTGTCTTCGGGGCTGGTCCCACGTTCCTTGGCGACCTCGGCCAGGGTCTTGCCGGTGAGCGGCTTCAGCGCAGCGGACTTGAAGCCCACCAGGAGTGTGCCGTCCGGTCCGGCCTGGCGGTAGGAATTCTCGAAGCCCTTGGGGTGGTCTTCGCGCATCTCGGCGATCACCCTGGCGCGGGTGGCGGGATCCTTCAGCCGCCCGATCCAGGCCTCCACGCCGCCGGCCTGCACCCAGGTCGGCATGGCCGCGTCGAACCCGGTGGAACTGCGGGTATAGGTGTACATGTCCGCCGTGATCCGCTGGCCTCTGGCGCGGGCGGCCTCGATCCTGGCGATGAAGGCGTCTTCCTTGCTCCAGTTGTCCCGGCCGGCCGCCTTCATGTGGAAGATCTCGGCGGGCGCCCCGGACCGGCGCGAAATCTCGATCAGCTCGTCTGTGGCCTCCAGCAGGCGGTCGCCTTCGGAGCGCATATGGCTGATATACATGCCGCCGCAGCGGCCGGCCTCGGTGGCCAGCGCCGCGACCTCGTCGGTCCGGGCGTAGGTTCCCGGCGCATAGATCAGCGCCGAGCCCAGGCCCACGGCGCCGTCCTCCATGGCCTTGCGCACCTGGGCCCGCATCAGGTCGAGCTGCTGCGGCGTCGGCTGCACGTCGCCCTCGCCAAGCACATAGATCCGCGCCGTCGCCGCGCCCATGAACGAGGCGACGTTGAGCGAGACGCCCTTCCTGGTGAAAGCTTCCAGGCCGCCCCCGAACGTCGTCCAGTCCATCGGGAACTTGATGTCGTGCTCGCGCTGTTCGCCGAGGCGCCGCATCTCAGGCGTCAGGGGCCCGGCGGAGTCGCCTTCGCCCATCACCTCCAGCGTCACCCCCTGGCGCAGTTCCGACAGCCCCCGACCGTCGGCCATCAAGCTGTCCTCGGAATGCGACAGCATGTTGATGAAGCCAGGCGCCACCGCCTTGCCCCGGGCGTCCATCTCCCGCGCCCCTCGCCCCGGCGCGTGCGGCCCGACATAGGCGATGCGGTCGCCCTTGACCGCCACGTCGCCACGGATCGATCTGCCGCCGGAGCCGTCGAGGATATCCCCGCCGCGAATGACCAGGTCATAGGCGGGGGCGGGCGGCCTGGCCGCGCCGAAGCTTGCGGCGGCGAGCAGGGCGATCGAGGCAGCGGTGGCGAAACGGTTCATCGGCGACTCCAGTCCTGGCTGTTTCTAGCGCGCTTTGGGGCCTGACAAGCGCTGCAATGTCTGGCCTCCTGCGGGCACAGGAAACGGGGGAGGCCCAGATGGCCCAAGGATTCGATCCGGTCGCCGCGACGGCGGCCTATCTCGCGCAACTGCCGCCAGAAGCGCACGCCAAGGCCACGGCCTATACGCAAGGCGGCCACTGGCTGTTGCTTTGGGGGACGCTGGTCTCGATCCTGGTCTCCTGGATCGTCATCCGCAGCGGGGTCCTGGTGCGGGTTCGGGGCGGTGTCGAGCGGGCCCGGCCGCGTCCCTGGCTGGTCGTGGCCGCGGTGGTGGTCGTCGACACGGTGATCGAGAGCGTCCTGTCGCTGCCCTGGGATAGCTACGCCCACTGGTGGCGGGAGAAAGGCTACGGCCTGACCAGTCAGGCCTACGTCGGCTGGTTTACCGAGCGCCTGATCTCGCTGTGCGTCGGGGCGGTGATCAGCGTGATCCTGTTCTCGCTGCTTTACTGGGTCATCCGCCGCGCGCCGCGCACTTGGTGGATCTGGAGCGCGGTGGGCGTGGTCTTCGCCTTCATGGCGCTCCTGCTGGTCCAGCCGGTGCTGATCGAGCCGCTGTTCAACAGCTACAAGCCCGCGCCGCCCGGCGCCATGCGCGACGAGGTGGTGGCCATGGCCAGGCAGGTTGGCGTGCCCTCAGACAAGATCTTGATCTATGACGGCTCCAAGCAGTCCAACCGCTATTCGGCCAATGTCGCCGGCCTGTTCGGCACGGCGCGGGTGGCGATGAGCGACGTGATGTTCAAGAAGGACGCGGATCTGGCAGAGGTGCGCGGCGTGGTCGGCCATGAGATGGGTCACTATGTGCGCGGCCACATCCTCTGGGACGCCTTCGCCTACGGCGCCCTGGCCCTGATCGGCTTCTATCTGGTCGGCCGGCTGTTCCCCTGGGCCGCGGGCGTGCTGGGCGCCAAGGGGGTGACCAGCCTGGCTGATCCCGCCGGATTGCCGGTGATCGGCGTGATCATCTCGGTGCTGGCGTTCGTGGCGACGCCGCTGACCAGTTCAATCACCCGGTTCAGCGAAGCCGACGCCGATCACTTCTCCGTCGAGCACTTCAATGAGCCGGACGGGTTGGCCAAGGCGCTGGTCAAGACCATCGAATACCGCGCCGCCACGCCGTCGCGGCTGGAGGAAGTGATCTTCTACGACCACCCCGCTGTCGGCAACCGCATCCGCACCGCCATGGACTGGAAGGCGGCGCATCCGAAGCCGGCTCCCTAGCGCTTCCTGACGAATACCGTGCCGGCGGAATAGCCCGCGCCGGTCTCGCCGACGCAGGACGATATCAGGGGACACAATACTTATGTGCCAGCCACGGTATTTTAGATCGCAAAGAGGCTATTACATATAAGTACTGTGTCCCCTGATATATCTGCTATCGTAGTCACTCACGGTAGAGCCGTACAGCGAACATAGTGTACAGCGTTGGTCAAAAGAGGCGTTCACCAGTGCGGCACGATTTCTCCGCGAGCTTCCTGCAGATCCTTCCACCGGACACCAATTTCGGCGAGGCGTGGGAATCGCTTTGTCTCGCGCTCCTGAGGTGCGAGCGCGGCGCCGGCGTGATGACGCGGTTGAACCCGCCGGACCTGGGCGTCGATCTGCTCGCCATCGGCAGCCGGGAGGCCTACCAGTGCAAGAGCGATGAGCGCGGGGCGTTCGGCACGCTCGACCATCACTCCAGCCTCAATTCACTTTCGACAGCCATGTCACATCAACTAGCGCTCGGCTGGTCGTCCTACCGGTTTGCCACCAACGCCAACTACAGCGGAGCGGCCTTCGCCAAGCTCCGCGCAGAGGCCGCCACCCTGGGTCTCGATGAGTCGCAGTTGGGCTTCCTCGGGCCCGAATATTGGGATGAGCTATGCACCCGCCATTTCGCAACAGTGAAGGACCGCTTTCGTTATCGGATCGTGCGCACCGGGGAGGACGTGGTCGCCGCTTTTCAAGAAGCTCGCTACCGTCCGAAATATGTGGCCGAGTTCGAGCGCAAGATCGCCGAAGACGACCTGCGCCTGGTGATCACCAACAATCTGACGGAAGCGGAAATCGAAATCCCCTTTGCGCGGGATTTGACGGTGGAAAATTACGTCGATGCGGCTCGGGTGATGCTTGGAATCACGCTTGATCGCAGCAGCTTTCCCGATCTCGCCACCTCTGCCGGTCCCAGCATCTCGGTGACGATTGATAAGGCCCCACAGGGCTTCTCCAAGAAGATAGCCGAGCTGCCGATTAAGTCCGGCGAAGCGCTCAATATCTGGATCAAACTCATCTGGCGTGATGAGAGCGACGTGGACCAGAGTCATCTCAATCGGTTCATGTATCTGCGGCACGGTTCAGGCGGCATCGGGTTGACCCCGCGGGAGCGCGCTGAGAGCACGCTCTCCCGGACACGGCAGGCCCTTCAAGAAACGATTTGGTCGCGCCTGCGGGCAACCGCGAAAGCCGGTCCTTCGCCTACTTCGTGATCATCAGCCGCGCCGCCCGGCCACCCCGAACGCTGAAATTCTGCCCCTACCGGGGGTTGCGTTTGAATCCTGGATCAGCGCGGCGCGCCGGGCCGGTCTTCGAGTCTAGGAAGGCGGAGTTCGTCTCTGACGTCTCGGAGCGCTTCTTCGACCCGCCCAACGAGACTGCACACCTAGTATCCTTGGGGCTCACCGCTTCCTGACGAATACCGTGCCGGCGGAATAGCCCGCGCCGAATGAGCAGATCAGGCCGGTCTCTCCCTTGGCGAAGTCATCGTTGGCGCGGTGGAAGGCGATGATCGAGCCGGCCGATGAGGTGTTGGCGAACTCGTCGAGGATGATCACGTTCTCGCCCGGCGCCGGCTCGCGGCCCAATACGCGGCGGCCGATCATCTCGTTCATGTTGATGTTGGCCTGATGCAGCCACAGCCGCTTCAGCCCCGTGGGGTCGAGCCCGAGGTCGCCTGCGTGCTCGACGATCATCTCGGCGACCATGGGCACCACCTCGCGGAACACCTTACGGCCCTCCTGTACGAACAGCTTGTCCGTGGCGCCGATCCCGTCCGGGGCGGCGCGGTTGAGGAAACCGAAATTGTTGCGGATATTGTTGGAGAACACGGTCTTCAGCCGGGTCCCCAGAATGTCCCAGCCGGTGTGCGGGGCCACGTCCTCGGCCCGCTCCACGATCACCGCCGTGGCCACGTCGCCGAAGATGAAATGGCTGTCCCGGTCGCGGAAGTTCAGGTGGCCCGAGGTGATCTCCGGAT
>JANXXA010000394.1 GCA_025350885.1 Phenylobacterium sp. | reverse complement strand
CTGGGCCACAGTCCGCAGCCCGAGGTGGTCGCCGCCACCAACGCTGCGGTGAAACTGCTGACCGGGCTGGGCCATCACGTCGAGCCGACCCGCCTGCCCTATGACGGCGGCCAGTTCATCCAGGATTTCCTGCTGCTCTGGGCCGATGGCGCCAAGGGGCTGGCGGACAACCTGACCGCCGCCATGGGCCGCGCGCCGGACACCAGCGTGCTGGAGGACTTCAGCCTCGGCATGGCCGAGCTGGCGCGCAGGTCAGGGCCGGCGGCCGTCGGCGCGGCGGTCCGGCGGTTGACCGCCAATGCGCTGGCCTACGACACCTGGTTCCCGGCCCACCAGTTCGACGTGGTGCTGTCGCCGGTGCTGTCCTCGCCCCCGCCGCTGCTGGGCGAGGTCGGGCCGCTGGTGGCCTTCGACACCCTGTCCAAGCGGCTGACGGAATACGTCGGCTACACCCCGATCCACAACATCGCCGGCGCGCCCGCCATGAGCGTGCCGCTCTATTGGACCGAGGCCGGGCTGCCGGTGGGGACGATGTTCGCCACCCGCGCCGGCGCCGAGCGCACCCTGTTCGAACTGGCCTACGAACTGGAAGCCGCCCGCCCCTGGGCGCACCGCATCCCGCCGGTGCATGGGTGACATCTTCCCTTCCCGCGCCTTCCCTTCCCGCTCCGCGGGAAGGGGGGACCGTCGGCCGACCCCGGCGAAGGCCGGGGGAAGAGCCGAGGGTGGGAAGGGCAAGCCCCAGGCTCGGCGCCGGCCTCAGCCCGACCTTTCCGAAATCTCGCCGCCAAAAGTGACCCTAAAAGTGACGCCAAGAAAGCTCATGCGTTTCAACAAGATACGCTCTTCATGATTCGTATCATATTGAAAAGTAAGGACATTCATATTTTTTGCGGCAGCGGGCGCCAGCAGGTCGCGCCGCGGATGACCCATCATGGACAGCCGCTCGGGCTCCAGCGCCCAAAGCGGACCCGATCAATGGCAGCAGGAGGAAGGCGGACGCGCGCTCCAGCGTTGAACCGGTAGCCTGTTTCCTGAGTCGTAGAAAACGGACCTCGCCCACCGTCCACGAGGCGTCGATATCCCTAACGAAAGGTTTCAGAATGGGGGTTGGCGCACAGATATTTCGCTGTATTTATTGGCCTTTTTCTTGAAGCCGGCGGCCGACCGGCGGGAAAGGTTGGGCTTTTGCACGGCCACTTAAAGCGGCCGGCGGCGCTGTCGCGAAGTGGCCGAAATGCCGTCGGATTGCCGCTGTCTGTTTGAGATCATGGGAGGCTTCGCCTGCGAGAGCGCACTAAGGTAGAGCTGGGACGTCTTGGAGGTCGGGCCGTGTCGCTGCCGCATGTCGAAAACAACGCTGCGTTGCCCGCCCTATTCGAGCGAATGAGGGCTCGTGCGCCAGACGGCCTTTACCCAGATACGCTACGGCGGCAGGCTTCGATCAAAGCGAGTACGCCAACATCAACGGCTTGCTGTACCACCTAAAATTCTACCTGCCCGTAGGGCTGGATCAGCCACAGCACACCTCCGCCATTTGGAAGGTACGCTACTTCCGCGCGACCGACCATCGGAAGGCGCTCGGGTGGATGTTGAAGAAGCAGTACGCCTTCATCTACGAGCGGGCCGCGAACCCGGTGGCACCTACGAAGCGCGAGGTCGTCGCGGCCATCGAGAGCACCAGATACATTGATGAGGACCAGCGGGCGGACACACACAAGATCGCGGCGACGTTCTTGGCCCTGCACAAGCTCGCCGACAGCGACGTGAAGGCCGACTACTTCGGGGCGTGGCCTGATGAATACATCATCTCGGGCGTCATGCCGCGCGACAATAAACCGCCGACGCTGCGCAGTCTGATCCCGCCGCTTCCGCCGGTGTGGTGGCTGGTGATCGGCCTGGGGATCGCCCTGATAATCGTGTTGTCGCGGTGACCCGCTAAGGCTCGCCTTTCGTCGTCAGCCGTGCGTTCGATTGCTGCAGGGCTTCGCCCGTGTAGGCTGTGCCGATGAGCTGGGCGCTATTCATCGACGAGTCGGGGCAGGATCGCCGCCAGTCGCCCTACGAAGTCCTGGCGGGCCTAGCCGTCGAGGACCGCCAGATATGGCAGCTCATCCGCCAACTCTCGGACGCGCAGCAGCATTTCTTTGGAATGCGCCTTTTCGAGGCCTACGGCCGCGAGGCGAAGGCTCAAAAGCTTCTGGATCGGAAGACGTTCAAGCACGCGGCGCAGATGCCGCCGATTCCTCCCCACGAGCGCACGGGGTTAGCCCGGGAGTTGTTGGGGAACGGCGAGAACGTCTCGCGCGCCCGCCTGACAGCCCTAGGGCAAGCCAAAATCGCCTACTGTGTCTTCGCGCTGGACCTAGCTCGCCGACACAACGCAAGGGTCTTTGGGACGATAGTCCCCCTCGCCGCTCCCCGTCCGAACGACGCGAACGCGCTTCGCAAAGACTACGCATTCTTCTTTGAGCGGTTCTTCCACTTCCTGAATGCAGAGCCCGGCGACCCCATGGGCTATCTGATTTTCGACGAACGCGACCGCAGCGAGAGCCACATCCTGCTCGGGCAGGTCGGAAATTACTTCGTCCGCACCGCCAACGGCCGCAGCCGGGCGCGCCTCATCATTCCAGAGCCGCTTTTCGTCCACAGCGACATGACGAGCCTTGTTCAGGTCGCCGACATCATCGCCTACGTGGTGAGCTGGGGCCTGCGTCTGCGCGGCATGAACGCGCCGGCGCGACAGGAACTCGGTGGCCTGGGAGAACAGGTGCGGCGGCTGACCTACAGGAGGGTCACTGACGGCGGCGAAACCACCTGGGGGCTCAAGATCATCAACGACCTCAGGCCAGCGCAGCAGCCATAAAAGAAAAGGCAATGCACGCGTCGCCGCGAACAAAGCCTCCAACTCCTAGATGTGGAGCGAAGCCGGCTTTGTCAATGTTGCCAAAGCCACAGTTAGATGCCGGAACCTGTCGCCAGCGGAAGAGACGGTGGCGAGTTTCCCCGCCACTATGTAAATGCCGCGAAGCCTCGGATCGGCGAAACAGGCTCGTGAACCTTGCGCACGAGCAGGTCTGACTCGGGCGCGCCGCCGCGCAGATGGGCGAGCCAGTCCTCTGGATCGAACTCGACTCCCACCGGATTCACAGACATCTGCTCGCCGCGGATAAAGGCGTTGCAGCCGTCGCCGGCGAACGCGTCGACCTGGAACTCCATCTGGTTGCCGTCGGGATCGGCATAGTACAACGACGCCGCGAGCCCGTGGTGCACGCACCAGTACGGAACGACACCCTTTGCCTTAAGCTCGGCGTAGTTCTCCAGCAGCTCGCGAACCGATGCGTTGGTGTACGCGACGTGGTCGACACCCACTGCGCCGCGCCTGTCGGTCTCCGGCGTTCCATTCGGATCGACCACCGCCAGGTTGAGAAACGCGAATCTGTGATGCTCGTCGTCGTAGGTCAGGAACGCCAAGGCGGGGTTCTCATGCTGCACCCTCGCGCCGAACACCGTCTCATACCATCCGATCATCTCTTCGAAGCGGCGGGTGCGATAGACAACGTGAGCGAACTTTATCGGCTTGCGGGTCAAGTTGAGGCTCCTGGCTGGCGTCGCACCTGTCGCGGGCCCGATGGGTCCGCGATGATTGTAAAGCTTGGGCTGATCCCCTGCAATCCGCCTGCGGCGGGGGAGCCTCCGTCGGTCGATGACGAGATGCTCCCCCAACCCGACTCTCCGAATGTCCGCATCGCGTCGCGAACGGCCCGTGATCCAGGCGCCGAAACTCGCCCTTCCTGGAACCGCGGCGGGCGAGTCTTTGGCCGCGGGTGGACGCTCCTTGCGGCCATGAGGGGTCAATGTCGTCCTGGGGCTTGTCCTTTCCACCCCTCGCACTTCGGCGAGCGGTCCCCTCTCCCGCGCGCCGTGGGAGAGGACGTCAGGCCGCGACCAGCCCCTGCAGCCGCGCCGCGATCTCGCGCACCCGCTCGGGGCCGCCCAGCAGCTGGCGGTTGAGGCCGATCCGCTTGAACCAGAAGTGCAGGCCGAGCAGGTCGGTGATGCCCATGCCGCCGTGCACCTCGGTCGCCGTGCGGGCCACGAAGCGGCCGACCTCGCAGGTCAGCGCCTTGGCGTGGGCGGCCATCAGCGAGGCCTCTCCCGAGACACCTGGCCGCGCCGCGTCAAACGCATAGGCCGCGTACCAGACCAGCGAACGGCAGGGTTCGAGCTCGGCGGCCATCTCGGCGCACAGGTGCTTGACCGCCTGGAACGAGCCGATCACGCGGCCGAACTGGCGGCGTTCCTTGGCATAGGCAACGGCCTTGTCGAGCATGGTCTGGGCCGCCCCCAGGGTATCGGCGGCGATCAGCACCCAGGCCGCGTCGCGCAGCGCCGCCAGCAGCTCGGGCCCGCCGCCAAGAGGCTCGGCCGTGACATCGTCGAAGGTCAGCTCCGCTAGCCGCCGGGTCTCATCGAGGCCGGGCATGAAGGCGCGCGCCAGGCCCGCCGCGTCACCCGCCACGAGGTGCAGCCCACCGCTCACATCGCCGACCACCAGCAGGTCGGCCGCGAGGCCGCCAGCCACGAACAGTGCCTTGCCGTTGAGCTTGCCGCCGCTCGCCGTCACCCCGGCGCCGTCCCGTGCGCCGGCGACGGTCTCCGAGATCGCCACCGCGGCCTGGACCTCGCCCGACGCCAGCTTCGCCAGCCAAGCCGCCTGCTGATCGGCCGAGCCGCCGCGCAACAGGGCGATGGGCGCCAGGACGATGCCGAGCAACGGCACCGGCGCCACCGCCGCGCCCAGGGCCTCCGACGCCAGCGCCGCGTCGAGCAGGCCCAGGCCCAGGCCGCCGGACGCTTCCGGCACGCCGATCCCGGTCAGTCCGAACTCCGCCATCGCGCGCCAGACATCGCCGCCGGTGTCGGACGGGTCGCCGGCGAAGGCGCGCACGCGCTCCAGCGGACTGGCCTGGGCCAGGGTCCGCGACAGGCTCTCCTGCATCATCCGCTGGTCGGGGGTGAGCGAGAATTCCATCGCTCAGGCCGCCGCCGGCTTGGGTTCGCGCGGCAGGCCCAGGCCGCGCTCGGCGATGATATTCTTCTGGATCTGCGCCGTGCCGCCGCCGATGATCAGCCCCAGGTCGAACATATAGTTCCACTGCCAGCGGCCCTTGGCCCGCAGGTGCGGCCCGTCGTGGTAGAGCACGCCGAGCTCGCCAAGGGCATCGATCGCCAACGCCGCCAGCTGGTGATTGAGCTCGCAGCCCTGCAGTTTGACGATCAGCCCGGCCAGCCCCGCCGGCTCATGCGTCAGCTGTGCGGTAAGCAACCGCAAGCCAT
This sequence comes from Phenylobacterium sp., assembly GCA_025350885.1. Lineage (GTDB taxonomy): Bacteria > Pseudomonadota > Alphaproteobacteria > Caulobacterales > Caulobacteraceae > Phenylobacterium. The sequence goes on along the minus strand of JANXXA010000394.1, from coordinate 5,779 downwards.
TGAATTTCATCGCCAGGACCCGACCCTGGAGGTCCATCAGCCGGTCCCGGAAGATCGGGTTGTCAACCACGCGCTGACCGTCGATGGTCTCGCTTTTCATCAGCTCGATCAGAGCGTTGAGCCGGGCTTCTGTGGCATTGGGATCGCCCAGCATGCCGCGCTCATGCTTCAGCGTCGTATTGGCCACGAACCAGCCCCGCCCGCGCCCGCCGACCACCTGGTCCTGCCCGACCCGCACGTCGGTAAAGAACACTTCGTTGAACTCCGCGCCGCCGGTCATGGTCTTCAGCGGCCGGACCTCGATGCCGGGCGTGTCCATCGGGATCAGCACATAGGATATCCCTTCATGCTTGGCGGCGTCCGGCTCGGTGCGGATCAGGGCGAACATCATCTGGGCGGCGTGCGCGGTGCTGGTCCAGATTTTCGAGCCCGAGATCACAAAGTCGGTCCCGTCCTCGACAGCCTTGGTCTGCAGGCTGGCCAGGTCCGACCCCGCCCCCGGCTCGGAATAGCCCTGGCACCAGACGATCTCGCCGCGCAGGGTCGGACCGATCCAGCGCATCTTCTGCGCCTCCGAACCCACCTCCAGCAGCGTCGGGACCAGCATCGAGACGCCCTGGTTGGCGATGCCGCGTGGGGCGCCGGCCGCGATGAACTCCTCGGCGATGATCCGGCTCTTGAGGATGTCAGGCTCGGCGCCAAAGCCGCCGTACGCGCGGGGGATGGTGCGCGCCGCATAGCCGTGGCCGATCAGCAATCCCTGCCAGGCCTTCGGGTCCCGGGCCGCGCCGCCGGCGACGTCGTCGGCATGGGCGCCGAGAAACGCACGCACCTCCCCACGGAAGGTCGCCATCTGCGGCGTTTCACTGAGGTCCATCATGTCTCTCCCTGGCCCACAGCTGAACCGGTTTCCACGGCTGGCGCAACGGCGCCGCTGCGTCACGCAGATCGAGCGCCAGCGTGCAACCCAACCTGCACAGCCATGTTCTAACACCGGACCGGAGATCACCCATGCGCCGACACCTGATGGCCGCCAGCAGCCTGGCAGGCCTTGTCCTGGCCGCCTGCACACTGCCCGCCGGCTCGTCTGACCCCTTCGTGGGCTTCGGCCCCAACCCCCCGCTCGCCGCGCCGCGGACGGCGCTTCTGCCGACGGTCGGTGTCCCGGCTGTCGTCGGCTGGCCGGCGGGCGCCGGTCCCAAGGCGCCGGCCGGTTTCACCGTCACCCGCTTTGCCCAGGGCCTCGACCACCCGCGCTGGCTGTATGTGCTGCCCAACGGCGATGTGCTGGTCTCGGAAAGCGCCTCCGAACCTTCGCCCGCGGACAAATCCAACCAGGGCGTCAAGGGCTTCTTCCAGAAGGTGCTGATGAAGAAGGTCGGTTCCGCCCGCCCCAGTCCCAACGCCATCTACCTGCTACGCGATTTGGACGCAGACGGGGTGGCCGAGACGAAGAGCCTGTTCGCGCACGGCCTGACCCGGCCCTTCGGCATGACCCTGGTCGGTCACACGCTCTACGTTGCCAACGACAACGGCGTGGTCAGTTTCCCCTATGCCGACGGCCAGACCTCGGAAGACGGCGTCGGGACAAAGGTGTTCGACCTGCCCGGTGGCCCGATCAATCACCACTGGACGAAAAACGTCGTGGCCAGCCCCGATGGCGCCACGCTCTATGCCACCGTCGGCTCAAACTCCAACGTTGGCGACAACGGCATGGAGAATGAGACAGGCCGCGCCGCGATCTGGGCGTACGACATCGCCACGGCCAAGGCGAGGATCTTCGCCTCCGGCATCCGCAACCCCAACGGCATCGGCTTCGAGCCGACCACCGGTGCGATGTGGACCGTTTCCAACGAGCGCGACGAGATCGGCAATGACCTGCCGCCGGACTATCTGACCAGCGTCAGGGACGGCGGTTTCTACGGCTGGCCCTACAGCTACTGGGGCCACAACGTCGATGTGCGCGCCAAGCCGGCACGGCCCGAACTGGTGGCGGCTTCGATCGCGCCGGACTTCGGCCTGGGGCCGCACACCGCCTCGCTGGGTCTGGCGTTCTATACCGCCGACGCCTTCCCCGCGGCCTACCGCGGCGGCGCATTCATCGGCCAGCACGGGTCGTGGAACCGCAAGCCCCTGAACGGCTATCAGGTCGTCTATGTGCCCTTCGCCGGCGGTCGGCCCCAGAACAGCCCGCAGGCGTTTCTCACCGGCTTCCTCAACGCCGACAACAAGATCCAGGGCCGCCCGGTCGGCGTCGTGGTGGACAAGCGCGGCGCCCTGCTGGTCGCCGACGATGTCGGCGGCATCGTCTGGCGGGTCGCGCCGACAAAGTAGCGGTTGAGCCAGTCGGACTATCGTCCCGTGTTGAAGACGCAGAGCTTGTTGCCGTCCAGATCGCGGAAATAGGCGCCGTAGAAACCGTCCATCCGCTGCCCGGGGGCGCCTTCGTCCTTGCCGCCGGCGGCCAGCGCCGCGGCGTGGGCCTTGTCGACGTCGGGCTTGCTGGCGGCGGGGATGCCGAACATCGAGCCATTGCCGACCGTCGCGGGTTCGCCGTCATAAGGCGTATTGATCGCCAGCATCGCGTTGCCGACGCCGCCATAGAACTGCATCCGCTCAAAGGCCATGGTGCGCTTGCCCCCGAGCGCGGCCATCACCGCGTCATAGAAGCCCCGGGCGCGATCCAGGTCGTTGGTGCCGATGGTGACGTAGCCGATCATGACGCTGCCCCGCTTTGACGATCAGCCTTCATCCTAGCCGTTGACCCGCGCGGAACCGCAACCCCGCGTGGACGAAGCTCGCGATCTGTCGTCAACTCCGCAAAACCGGAAGCTGGGGGAAGTTCATGGGCAGGATCGGCAAGGCGTGGGTTGGCCTGCTCATCGCAAGCTGGATCGCCACCAGCGCGGGCGCGCAAGGGGCGCCGGCCTCGACCTCCGTGAAGCAGGAGGCCTGGACGCTAGCCGGGCTGGCCGCGCCGGCGCGGATAGTCATCGACCACTGGGGCGTGGCCCACATCTACGCCGCCTCAAGCCGCGACGCCTTCTTCCTGCAGGGCTACAACGCCGCCCGCGACCGGCTGTGGCAGATCGACCTGTGGCGCAAGCGCGGCCTGGGCCGGCTGGCCGCCAGCTTCGGCCCCGGCTACGTCGCCCAGGACCGCGCCGCGCGGCTGTTCCTCTATCGCGGCGACATGGCCGCCGAATACGCCGCCTATGCGCCGGGCGCGCGCGAGGCCGTCGAGGCCTTCACCGCCGGGGTCAACGCCTATGTCGGCGAAGTTGGCGCGGGCAAACGCGCCCTTCCCATCGAGTTCAAACTGACCGCCAGCCAGCCCGAAGCCTGGGGGCCGCAGGACGTCCTGCGCATCCGCAGCCACGCCCTGGTCTCCAACGTCGCCTCCGAGGTTGCCCGCGCCCAGGTGGTCTGCGCCGCCGGGCTTGGGGCCGACCGGCTGCGGCGCAAACTGGAACCGGCCCACACCCCTGTCGTCCCCGGCGGGCTCGACCCCTGCGTGGTCCCCGCCGACGTGCTGAAGGACTACCTGCTGGCCACGGGCACGGTCAGCTTCGAGGCTCTGGCGACCGGCGGGCGCACGGCACAGGCGGCCCCGCGGGTGCAACTCGCCGAGGCGCTCGCCGCCTTCCAGAACGAAGGCTCCAACAACTGGGTGATCGCACCGTCGCGCACCGCCACCGGGCGGCCGATCCTGGCCAACGACCCGCACCGGCCGGTGGGCGTCCCCTCGCTGCGCTATATCGTCCACCTGAACGCGCCGGGCCTGGACATCATCGGCGCCGGCGAGCCCGCCCTGCCCGGCGTCTCCTTCGGCCACAACGACGACATGGCTTGGGGCCTGACCATCTTCGCCATCGATCAGGAAGATCTCTACGTCTACGACACCCGGGGCGACGCCTATCGCTACAAGTCCGGCTTCGAGCCGATGACGGTGACCCGCGAGACCGTCGAGGTGAAGGGCGAGGCCCCGCGCCAGGTGACGCTGAAATTCACCCGCCACGGCCCCGTGATCGACGAAACATCTGGCCACGCCTTTGCGCTGCGCACTGTCTGGAACAACCCCGGCGCGTCCGGATACTTCGGCTCGTCACGGATGTGGCATGCCAGGTCCTGGACCGACTTCAAGGCCGGGCAGGAGGCCTGGGGCAGCCCGCCGCAGAATCTTGTCTATGCCGGCGTCGATGGCGACATCGGCTGGTCGGCGGCGGGACTCACGCCAGCCCGACCCAACTGGGACGGCCTGCTGCCGGTCCCCGGCGACGGGCGCTATGAGTGGGCAGGGATGATGCCCCAATCCCTGCTGCCCAATTCACGCAATCCGGCCGAGGGGTTCTTCGCCACCGCCAATGAGATGAACCTGCCCCCCGGTTATCCCAATGAGGTGCGCAAGATCGGTTTCGAATGGGGCGACCGCTCACGGATCACGCGGATCAAGGAGGTGCTGGCGGCCACGCCGAAGGCCACGCTGGCCGACTCCATGGCCTTGCAGACCGACAGTCACGACGCCCTGTCGCGACGGACCATCGCCCTCTTGCCCGCCGCCGCCGCCGATCCAGACGTGGCCCGCGCCATCGCCCTGCTCAAGGCCTGGGACAACGATGAGACCGTCGGCAGCGTCGCGGCGACGATCTATCAGGTCTGGTCGACCAGCCACCTGGGTCACACCGTCATCGCCGCTGTGACACCGGCCGCCGCGCAGACCCTGGTCGGCTCGGGCCAGCTCGACGCGGTGATCAGCTATCTGGAGACGGCGCAGGCCGCGCCGACCCGCGATGCGCTCCTGCTCGCCAGCCTGGGCGCAGCGGTCACCGAGCTGAAGAACCGGCTGGGCCCGGATATGTCGGCCTGGACCTGGGGCCGGCTGCACCACGCGGAGTTTTCACCCGCCGCCGCCGTCCTGGCCGACCGCCAGCTGGCCGCGCAGATGGGCACCGGTCGCCTGCAGATCCCCGGCTCAGCCTCCAGTCCGCGCGCCGCCACCTACCGGCCCGGTGACTTCGCCCAGATCGCCGGCGCCTCAGTGCGGCTGGTGATGGATGTCGGCCAGTGGGACAACTCCGTCGCCGTCAATACGCCTGGCCAGTCGGGCGACCCGTTCAGCCCCCACTACCGCGACCTCTTCCCGCTTTGGGCGGCTGGGTTCTACATCCCCTTGGCCTTCAGCCGCGCGGCGGTTGACCGCGAAGCCGAGACGGTGGTGATTTTGACGCCAGCGCCCTAACCGCCGAACGCCTTGCGGACGCGGAACAGCAGGCTGCCGCCCCACTCCAGGTCGCGCACGTCGGTGTAATCGACGATCCCCAGGCTGCGCGGCCCGGCATAGACCGTACGGATCCGCTTGACGTTGCGCTGGTTGATGGTCTGGGCCTCCAGCCGAAAGCTCAGGTCGGGCTGGGGCTTATATTCGCCGAACACCAAGACCTCGGTGGAGACTTTTCGGGTCTCGACCTCGGTCAGCCGGTAGGCGCTCTCGCGCGCGGCGCCGACCACATCGACTCCCCAGACGGCCTTCCACCGCGACAGGTCCTGGGTGAAGTGCGCGTCCCAGCCCCAGGGACCCAGCACCGACAGCTCACGGGTGTCCTGGGTGAACCGCGGGACCGAGATTTCCCGGCTTCGGCCAGTCAGCGGGTCCACGACATCGGTGAAGCGCCGGGTCACCTGGCCGCGAAACTGGGCCGCATGAACGCCCAGCCGGTCCAGTGGCAGGGTGATGCTGGCCTGTAGCTCGTCCTTCGTCCCCTTGCCGATATTGCCGGGC
>JANXXA010000389.1 GCA_025350885.1 Phenylobacterium sp. | reverse complement strand
CAGGTCGGCGGCCTCGGCTGACGAGATACCCATGGCCGCGAAAGCCTCAATCACGTCCTTATAGGCCTGTCCCTGGCAGACAATGCCGAGCCGCGGACGCGAGGAGCCCAGCATGACGCGGTCGATCCGATTGGCGCGGGCAAACGCCAAGGCGGCCGGAATCTTCTGAGTGCGGAGGCGACGTTCCTTGTCGAGCGGTTGGTCCTTGAGGCGAATGCCGAGCCCGCCCGCCGGCATGCGGAAATTGTCGGGCAGGACATGGCTGTGGCGGTCAAGGCCGATGTCGATGGTGACGCCGGAATCCATGGTGTCGGCCAGCGCGATCAGCCCGACCCAGAGCCCCGAATAGCGCGACATGGCGTAACCCAGCAGGCCGTAGTCCAGCACCTCCTGCACGTCGGCCGGCGACAGCACCGGCATCTCAAAATCCTGGAAGGCGTATTCCGACTGTGACGGCAGCGTCGAGGACTTGCAGTTGTGGTCGTCGCCGGCCACCGCCAGCACCCCGCCCTTGGGGGATGTCCCGGCGAAGTTGGCGTGTTTGAAGACGTCGCCGGTGCGATCGACGCCAGGCGCCTTGCCGTACCACATGCCGAAGACACCATCGAACCTGGCGCTGCCGGGGAACAGGTTGGCCTGCTGGCTGCCCCAGACGGCGGTGGCGGCGAGGTCCTCGTTGACCCCTTCCTTGAACACCACCTCCGCGGCCTGGAGGAATTTCCGCGCGCGGCCGGCCTGCTGGTCGAGGCCGCCGAGCGGCGATCCGCGATAGCCGGAGACGAACCCCGCGGTGTTGAGGCCCTGGGCCAAGTCCAGCCGGCGGCGGTCCATCAGGACGCGCAGCAGCGCCTGGACACCGGTGATGAACACCCGCCCCTCGGTGAGCAAAAATTTGTCGTCGAGCGTCACTTCAGCGTGCCGCATCGCAATTTTCTTCCTTCTGCTCTTCGCGCCCGCCTTGGAAGATCATATAAGTTCGCGGCAATTGCTTGCCAAAAGCGTGCCCCTGCCAGACGGTTCCGGGGCAAGAACAGCGCGCGGGGGCGGCAAGCGGGGGAGGAAATCTTGTCTGAGGTGCTCGACGCCGTCGATGCTAAAATCCTGGACCTGATCCAGCACGACGCCGGACTGTCGGTGGCCGAGATCGCCGAACGGGTCGGATTGTCCTCCAGCCCGTGCTGGCGACGGATCAAGCGGCTCGAGGACGCGGGCGTCATCCAGCGCCGGGTGACCATATTGGACCGCGAGAAACTGGGCCTGGCGTTCGAGGTCTATTGCACGGTCAAGCTCAGCCTGCCGACCAAGGACAACCTCGACGCCTTCGAAACCGCGATCACCCGCATGGCCGAGGTGGTGCAGTGCGCCACGGTCACCGGCGCGGCCGACTATGAGTTGCGCATCGTCACCCGCGACATGCACGCCTTCGACGAATTCCTGCGCGAGCGGATCCTGTCCCTGGGCCTGATCTCCAACATCGAAAGCCGCATTGTCATCCGCTCGGTGAAGAACACCACCGCCGCCCCGCTGGGCCTGATCAGCCCATATGTGAGTTCGCAGGGGTAGAGGCTCTGGACGACGTTGCCAAGATCGTCGCCCTGACCTTCCCGTTCCTCTACGATGGCTAGGAGAGTCGAGATGGCGGCAAAGCAAGCGCAAAACCTTCCGCCTCAGCGCTGGAACGGCCTCTATGGCGTGTCGCCAACGGTTTCGGGACCCAAGATTCCGCCGAAGGGGGGTTCGGCCCTGCCGGCCGACCCACCACGGCCGCCGGTCGTAAAGCGAAAATAGCCTTATGATCGACCTCGTCATCGACCAGAAGCGCCGCGATCTGGGCGGCTTCGAGGTCGGGCGGGTGCTGCCACATGCCGGCCACCGGATGGTCGGGCCGTTCATCTTCTTCGATCACATGGGGCCGGCGGCGTTCCAGCCCGGGTTCCCCAGAAGCGTCGATGTGCGCCCGCACCCGCACATCGGGCTGTCGACGGTTTCCTATCTGTTTGAAGGCGCGATGACCCATCGCGACAGCGTCGGCTCGACCCAGGTGATCGCGCCCGGCGAGGTCAACTGGATGACCGCGGGGCGCGGCATCACCCATTCCGAACGGTTCGAGGACCTGCGCGCCCACGGCGGGACGATGCATGGCATCCAGGCCTGGGTGGCTCTGCCGCAGGCCGACGAGGAGACCGAGCCTGCCTTTGCTCATCACGGCGCGGCCGACCTGCCGACCTATGAGAGTTCCGACGGCCTCTGGGCCAGGCTGATCGCCGGCAACGCGTTCGGCGCGGAGGCCAGGGTCAAGGTCCACTCGCCGATGTTCTACGTCCATTGGACGTTGAAGGCCGGTGCGAAAGCTCAGCTCGAGGCCGAGTATCCCGAGCGCGCGGCCTATGTGGCGCAAGGGACGGTCGAAGTGGACGGCCGCGCGTTCCATGCCGGCCAGATGCTGGTCTTCGCGCCCGGCCAGCCGGTGCTGTTCACCGCCACGACCGACGCCATCGTCATGCTGCTGGGCGGCGAACCGGTTGGCGAGCGGTTCATCGAGTGGAACTTCGTGAGTTCCTCGAAGGACCGCATCGCCCAGGCCAAGGCCGACTGGCGGGCCGGCCGGATGAAGCTGCCCGACGCCGATGACGCGGAGTTCATACCGTTGCCGGAAGACGATCCGCCGGGGCCGGCGCCGACGATGAGCGGACGGCCTTAAGACGCCTTCACGGCGTTGCGCAGAATCTCGTTGATGCGGCTTTGCCAGCCGGGGCCGCTCTCGCGAAACCCGTCAAGCACGTCGCTGTCGAGCCGCAGGGTGACCTGGCGTTTGGGGTTGGCGAGCCTGGGACGGCCGGGCTTGGTGTAGGTGCCAGTTGCCGGGCGGATAAGCTTGTCGCCGTGGTAGATGGCGGCGCGCTCGAAGTGCTCGTCCAGCCACTCCGGACCGTCGTCAGGATCGACCCAGGGAGTATCTTTTTTGCTCACGCTCATTGCACTTCCTCATTGAGATGATGTGGCGAGCGACGGCCGCATATATGTAGTTACGTAAAGTCGCGCCGTCAATATCCGTAGCTACAAGAATCGCGCCGTTTTTCGAGGCGCTGGAACTGAGCTACACCGACCCCATGAACGTCAGTGCCTTCGACCTCTTCAAGCTCGGGATCGGGCCGTCCAGCTCCCACACCATGGGGCCGATGACGGCGGCGGGTCGGTTCCTGGAGCGGCTGGGCGCGGGGGTCGAGAGCACCGCCAGGATGGAGGTCACGCTCTATGCGTCGCTGGCGCTGACCGGGCGCGGGCATGCTACCGACCGGGCGGTGATCCTGGGGCTGTCCGGTTTCGCGCCGCGCGACCTCGATCCGGACCAGGCCGAGCGGGTGGTGGGCGAGGTCCGCGCCAACCACTGGCTGAGGCTGGCGGGCCGTCACGGCATGGCCTTCGACGAGGCGCGGGACCTCAAGTGGGAGGGCCACACGCGCCTGCCGCAGCATCCCAACGCGCTGAAATTCACCGCCTTCGACGCGGCCGGCGGCCTGGTCGCCGAGCGCACCTATTTCTCCATCGGCGGCGGCTTCGTGCGCGATGAAGGCGAGATGGGGCTGAACACCCCGCCCGAGGCTGCCGCGCTGGTCACCGTCCCCTACCCGTTCGACTCCGGGGCCGAGTTGCTGGAGATGGCGGCGGGGGCGGACCTGACCATCGCCGAGCTGATGCGCGCCAACGAGCGGATGCGGCGCGGCGACGCCGAGATCGACGCCGGGCTCGATGAGATCGCCGCGGCCATGTACGCCTGCATCGCGCGCGGCATGAAGACCGACGGCGTCCTGCCGGGCGGCCTGAACGTCCAGCGCCGCGCCTTCCAGGTCCACCAGAGCCTGATCGCCGACGCCGACCGGCGGCTGGCCGATCCGCTGGCGGCGCTGGACTGGGTCAACCTGTGGGCGCTGGCGGTGAACGAGGAGAACGCCGCGGGCGGCAAGGTCGTCACCGCCCCCACCAACGGCGCGGCCGGCCTGTTGCCGGCGGTGCTGCGCTACTACGACCGGTTCCACCAGGGTACGGCGCAGGGGCGGCGCACTTTCCTGCTGACGGCCGCCGCCATCGGCGCCCTCTACAAGAAGAACGCCTCGATCTCCGGCGCCGAGGTGGGCTGTCAGGGCGAGGTCGGGGTGGCCTGCTCGATGGCCGCGGCCGGGCTGACGGCGGCGCTGGGCGCCTCCAACGCGCAGATCGAGAACGCCGCGGAGATCGGCATGGAGCACAACCTGGGCCTCACCTGCGACCCGATCGCCGGCCTGGTGCAGATCCCCTGCATCGAACGCAACGCCATGGGCGCGGTGAAGGCCATCGACGCCTCGCGGCTGGCCCTGCTGGGCGACGGCCAACACTCCGTCAGCCTCGACAAGGTGATCGCCACCATGAAGCGCACCGGCGACGACATGAGCCACGTCTACAAGGAAACCTCGCTGGGCGGGCTGGCCGTCAACCTGGCGGAATGCTGAGGAAATTATTGATATGATTGTGGAAATGCGGACCTACACCCTGGCCTTGGGCGCCACCGGCCGGTATTTCAAGCTCTATGGCGAGGCCGGCCTGGCGATCCAGAAACGCATCCTCGGTCACCTGGTCGGCTACTATGCGGTCGAGGTGGGCGCGCTGAACCAAGTGATCCACCTGTGGGCCTATGACAACATGGAAGAGCGGGCCAGACGCCGCGCGGCGCTGTGGGCCGACGAGGGCTGGCTGGCCTATGTGGCCCAGGTCGGCGGGCTGGTAACCCGGCAGGAGAACCAGATCCTGACGCCGGCGCCGTTCTTCGCGGTTCCTGCGCCGGGCTGAAAAACCTTCCGGCCAATTTGTCGGATCGCCGACCTCGACTTCGTCGTTCCAGCGATAGGCCCGGCTCGCCGGCCCTGAGACCAAGGAGATGTTCGATGCGTGTGATGGTTGTCGTGAAAGCCACCGCCCAGTCCGAAGCCGGCGTCATGCCCGATCCCTCGATGTTTATCGAGATGGGCAAGTTCAACGACGAGTTGATCGCCGCCGGTATCATGCTCGACGGTGCGGGCCTGAAGGCCAGCTCGAACGGCAGGCGCCTGACCTTCCGGGGCAGGAAGGCTACCGTCACTGACGGCCCCTTCGCCGAGCCCAAAGAACTGATCGCCGGCTACTGGATCTGGGAGGTGAAGGACGTGGCCCAGGCCATCGAATGGGCCAGCCGGGCGCCGATGCAGGACGGCGACACGCTGGAAGTGCGTCCGTTCATGGAGCCGGAGGACTTCGCGGGCGTCGTCCCGGACGCGATGATCGAGCAGGAAAAAGGCTGGCGAGATGGGCTGGCGTCCAAGGCGCACAAGGCAGGGTAAGCACCCTCCCCACCCCGACGACCGAAGATGGGGAGGATCTGTTCAGGCCCGCAGCGCCTTGCGGGTCTGTTCCCAATATTGGGCGCCGGTGATGACGGTGACCAGGGTGGCCAGCCAGAACAGCGAGTGGGCGATGATCGTCGCCGGACCCTGGACCGCCGGGTCCTGCGACAGCAACGGAAAGGCGCCCCAGGCG
>JANXXA010000356.1 GCA_025350885.1 Phenylobacterium sp. | reverse complement strand
CTCGCGTAGTCGTCCCGGCTGCGGCGGCGACAGCACCTGGGTCCCGCGGAAATGGTTGACCAGGGCGATCAGCGACGGGGCCGCCAGGATCCGTGTTCCTCCAGCCCAGGCCGCTTCCGGCCCGCAGGCCTCCGGACAGATCAGCCCCAGCCCCATGGCCCCGGCCGCCACCGCCGCCGGCAGCGCCCCGGCCACCGCGGTGATGCGTCCGTCCAGCGACAGCTCGCCGACCGCGGCCCAGTCGTCCAACGCGTCCGGCGGGATCACCCCCATGCCGGCCATGATCGCCAGCGCGATCGGCAGGTCGTAGTGGCTCCCTTCCTTGGGCAGGTCGGCGGGCGCCAGGTTGGCGATGATCCGCCGCGCCGGCAGTGACAGTCCGAGCCCCGAGAACGCCGCCCGCACCCGCTCGCGGCTTTCCGAGATCGCCTTGTCGCCCATGCCGACCAGGAAGAACTTCGACTCGCCGCTGGTGAACTGCACCTGGACGTCGACGCGCCGGGCCTCGACCCCCTGAAACGCCACCGTGACGACCCGCGCGGCCATGCCCATCCCTTGTGGTGAACGATCACTTATCCACAAGAGGCGACCACAAGGCGGCGCTCAGATCAAGAACAAAAATAGAACTTTTGGGGAAAATGAGAAGCTTCAGTGACTTGGACCTGCGTCTTCGCCAAACAGGCTAGACCTTGGCGCGAAGGGCTTCAATCCGTTCCCAGAGGATATCGGTGGCGTCGAGTCCGGTGAATGTTTTCAGCGCCACGGCGCCGGTAGGCGAAGTCACGTTGATCTCGGTCAGGTAATCGCCGATCACGTCGATGCCGACGAACAGCAGGCCGCGCCGCTTCAGTTCCGGCCCGATGGCGGCGCAGATCTCGCGGTCGCGCGCGGTCAGGTCCACCGCCTCGGCGCGCCCACCCACCGCCAGGTTTGAGCGGATCTGGCCCTGGCGCGGCACCCGGTTGATGGCGCCCACCGCATCGCCGTCGATCAGCAGGATGCGTTTGTCGCCCCGGGTCACCGAGGGCAGGAACTTCTGTACGATCACCGGCTCAGGGCTGAGCTCGGCATGGATCTCCAGCAGCGAATCCAGGTTCGGATCGTCGGCCAGGTGGCGAGTGACGCCCGACCCGCCGCGTCCGTTCAAAGGCTTCAGCACCACGTCGCCATGCCGCTGGCGGAACTCGGCGATCGCCTCGCGGTCGTTGGTGATCAGGGTTGGCGGCTGCAGGCCGGGAAAGTCGGTGACGAACAGTTTTTCCGGCGCGTTGCGCACTTCCACCGGGTCGTTCACCACCAGGGTCGCGGGGTGGACCTTCTGCAGAAAGAAGGTCGAGTCGATGTAATTCATGTCGAACGGCGGGTCCTGGCGTAGCAGGATCACGTCGAACCCGCTGAGCTCCGCGCGCCGCCAGGGGCCGACGTTCGCGTGGTCGCCCTGCACCCGCTGGACCGTCAGGTCGCGACCCCGGGCAAACACCCGGCCCTCGTCCATCGCCAGCGTGTGGGTGGTGTAGACGAACAGGCTGTGGCCGCGGGCCTGGGCGGACTCCATCATCAGGAAGGTCGTGTCGCCCTCGATGTTGATCCCCTCGATGGGATCCATCTGCACCGCGACCTTCAACGACATGGCGAACTCCCGACCGGCTGAGCCATCGACATAGGCGGTGGCGGGCGTGGGCGCTAGTTCAGCTGCAGCCGCACGCGTTCGCGCTGGGCGCGGGCGGCCAGGGCCGCGCCGCCGTCGAGCGCGGTGGCGCGCGCCAGGGCCTGCAGCGATCCGGCCAGCGCCCCCTGGCCCTCCCGGGCGGCGGCGACGTCGAGCCAGGGGCGGTGGTCGCCGGGGTCCAGCAGGGCGCGCCGCAGGGCCGAGCGCTCGGCGCGGCCGAAGTCGCGCATCTGGCTGGCGCGGGCGAAGATGTTGTTCTGCAGGCGCATCAGCACGGCGCGGTCGCTGACTGGCGCCATCAGCCGGTCCAGCCGGTCGGCGACATTGGCGGTCAGGCCGGCGTGCAGGGCGCGGCGCGTCAGCTCCGACGGCAGCACCACGCGGCCCTCCGAGAACGGGTCGAGCGCCAGCGGCCCTTCCGGGGTCTCGATCCGCAGCAGGAAGTGGCCGGGGAAATCGACGCCCCGCACCGTCAGCCCGCAGCTGCGCGCGGCGTGCAGGTAGAACACCCCCAGCGCCACGGGCAGGCCCTTGCGCCGCTCGGCCACGGCGATGATGTCGGCGTTCTGGGGGTCCTCATAGGTGAACAGGTCGCCGGCCAGTCGCAGGTCGCCCGCCATGGACTCCGCCAGGGCTTCCTCGGCGCTCTCCTGCTTCAGCCGTCGCGCCAGGTGCTCGACGCCGGCCGCGCCCAGATCGCGGGCGCCTTGCGGGTCGCGGGTCGGGTCCTCGTGGATGGCGCAGGCGATGGCGGCGTCGAGCAACGGGAAGTCGTCGTCGGCGCGGGCGCCGGCGTCGAGCAGGAAGCTTTCCGCTTCGTCGCGGCCCATGGGTTGCGCCCCTATTCGCCCTTCCAGGCGTCGGCAATATGCCGGGGAAGCCGCCCCGGCGCGAGGGCCATCAGGTCGAGACGCACGGTCGCCGCGGCCAAGCTCGGCCGGCGCGCGGCCAGTGCGCCGCCCGCCCGGCGTAACCGCTGGCGCTGATCGTAACTCACGGTCTCCAGAGCGATCGCCAGGCTGGCGCGCCGCTTGACC
>JANXXA010000450.1 GCA_025350885.1 Phenylobacterium sp. | reverse complement strand
CGCCGGAACCGCAGAAGGAGTGGATCCAGTCGCCGGAAGACCGCGAGAAGCTGGACGGCCTCTACGAGTGCATCCTCTGCGCCTGCTGCACGACCTCCTGCCCAAGCTACTGGTGGAACGGCGAGAAGTACCTGGGCCCGGCGGCCCTGCTGCAAGCCTATCGCTGGCTGATCGACAGCCGCGACGAGGCCACCGGCGAGCGCCTGGACGCGCTGGAAGACCCCTTCAAGCTCTACCGCTGCCACACCATCATGAACTGCGCCCAGGTCTGCCCCAAGGGCCTCAACCCCGCCAAGGCCATCGCCGAGGTCAAGAAGATGCTGGTCGACCGGGTGGTGTAGGAATCGCCTCTCCCTGTCGCTTCGCGGGGGCGAGGAACTCTAAATCCATCGACGTTGACCTCGTCGACGCGGTTCCTGAAGTCGAGGCGGGTGGTGCGCGGGCTGATGAAAGCGGCGGCCGAGCTTTTTTTTGAACCACGAAGAGACGTAAAATCCACGAACGCACTCTGCCGGTTGATTCGCGGTTCGCCAGGGCTCCCTGGCGCCGCGCCACCGGGACTAGCCTGCGGCCGGGCCGCTTTTCAGATGCGTTCGTGGTTTTTGCGTCTGTTCGTGGTTCCCTCGTTGCGGCGAACCGGGTGGTGGAAGAATCTCCGTTCCCTTTCGACTCGCTGAGGAGAGGAGGCATAAGTTGACGCTGGCGTCATTTTTGGGCATCGGAACTCAATGACCAACCCTGCCGCGCATGTGGTGATCGTCGGCGCCGGCCATGCGGGGGGCACGGCGGCGGCGCTGTTGCGCCAGTACGGCCACGCCGGGCCGATCACCCTGATCGGCGAAGAGCCCGTGGCGCCCTATCAGCGGCCGCCGCTCAGCAAGGCGTGGCTGAAAGGCGAGGCCGACGCCGAGTCGCTGGCGCTGAAGCCGCTGGAATTCTACGCCGCCCACGCCATCGACTTCCGCGCCTCGACCACGGCGACGCAGATCGACCGCACGGCGCGCCTCGTCAGCCTCTCCGATGGATCGAGCGTGGCCTATGACGCGCTGATCCTGGCCACCGGCGCGCGCGCCATCGCCCTGCCGATCCCCGGCGCCGATCTTGCCGGCGTGATGTTCCTGCGCACCGCGGCCGACGCAGAATTGCTCAAAGCCACCGTCGGTCCGGGAAAGCGCCTGGCGGTGGTGGGCGGCGGCTATATCGGGCTGGAGGTGGCCGCCTCCGGCCGCGCGCTGGGCGCCCAGGTGGTGGTGCTGGAGCGCGAGGCGCGGCTCTTGGCCCGCGTCGCCTGCGAGGTGCTGTCGAGCTTCTTCAAGGCCCGGCACGAGGCGCATGGCGTGGCCTTCGAACTGGGCGCCAGCGCGGCGGCCTTCGTCGGCGACGCTCAGGGCCATGTGACTGGCGTCACCCTGGCCGACGGCCGCACCATCCCTTGCGACGCCGTGGTGGTGGGGGTGGGCGCGGCCCCGAACGACGAACTCGCCCGGGCCTGCGGCCTGGATGTGGCGCGCGGCGTCGTCGTCGACCTGGAGGCGCGCACGTCGGACCCGTCGATCTGGGCCATCGGCGACGTCGCTCACCGGCCGATGCCGATCTATGACCGGATGTTCCGCATGGAGAGCGTGCCCAACGCCCTGGAAGGCGCCAAACAGGCCGCCGCCGCCATCACCGGCCGCTCCGCGCCCGCCGGCGAGGTGCCGTGGCAGTGGTCGGACCAGTACGACCTGAAACTGCAGATCGCCGGGTATGCCTTCGACGTCGACGAGATCCTGGTCCGCGGTGACCCTGCGTCAGGCAAGTTCGCGGTGTTTCACCTGAAGGGCGATCTGGTGCAGGCCGTGGAAGCGATCAATTCGCCGCCGGAGTTCATGATGGGCAAGCTGCTGATCGGCGCGCGCAGGCCGGTCGACAAGGCGAGGCTTGCGGACCCGGCCATTTCCATGAAAGAGGTCGCGGCCTGAAGGTCGCGCGAGGGGTTTATGGCCAAGATTACCTACATCGAACACAACGGGACCGAGCACGTCATCGAGGTCAAGACCGGGCTCACCGTCATGGAGGGGGCGATCAAGAACAACGTCCCCGGCATCGACGCCGACTGCGGCGGCGCCTGCGCCTGCGCCACCTGCCACGTCTATGTGGACGCGGCCTGGAAGGATCGGACCGGAACCTCCTCGGCCATGGAGGAGAGCATGCTCGACTTCGCCGAGAACGTGGAGCCCACCAGCCGCCTGTCGTGCCAGATCAAGGTCACCGA
Organism: Phenylobacterium sp.; assembly: GCA_025350885.1. Taxonomy (GTDB): domain Bacteria; phylum Pseudomonadota; class Alphaproteobacteria; order Caulobacterales; family Caulobacteraceae; genus Phenylobacterium. Next base: position 3,091 of record JANXXA010000450.1, on the reverse strand, counting down.
CGCGCTCGAGGGCCTGATCGTGCGCATGCCGGAAAGCCAGCACTGACGTCGGCCGGCGCGGCGATTTCCGCTCACCAGGGGATCGCCACTCCATCCCAGCCGTAGAAGCCGCCGCTGGCGTCCGGCCCCAGGCCGTCAAGCACCCGCAGGATGTGGCCGGCGGCGGTCGGCGGGGTGAACCGTTCGCGCCCTGGCGCGGCGAACGGCTGGCTGAGGGGCGTCGCAACCGTGCCGGGATGCAGCGTCACGCAGACGCCGAGCGGGTGGGTGCGACGGTGCTCGATCGCCGCCGTGCGGATCAGCATGTTGAGGGCGGCCTTGGAGGCCCGGTAGCCGAACCAGCCGCCGAGCGCGTTATCCCCCAGGCTGCCAACCCGCGCCGAGAGCGCCGCGAAATCGCTCGGCCGATCCCGAGGAGTCAGCGGCAGCAGATGCTTGGCGATCAACGCCGGGCCTGAGGCGTTGACCTGGAACAGCAGGGCCAGGGTCGCGGCGTCGAGGGCGCGCAGGGCCTTTTCCGGCGCCACGGCCGGGGCGTGCAGAAGACCGGTCGCCACCACCACACGGGTCGGTGTCCCCAGGCCCTCGATCCGTCGCGCCGCGGCGGCCAGCGTGGCGTCATCCAGCAGGTCAGCGGGGAGCCAGGTCTGTCGGGCGTCGTCGGTCCAGTCGCCGGGCCTGCGACGCGAGAGCGCCACGACATGCGCATAGCGGGCGTCGTGGCGCAGCGCGGCGATCAGGGCGGCGCCAATGCCGCCCGTGGCGCCCACCACCACCGCGATGTCTTCTGCCACGCGGCCCTCAGCCCTGAGCGATCAGCGCGCTGGAGCCTGGACCGCCATTCCCCAACGCGCGCCGCCGAGGAAGGACAGGATCAGGGCCGCGTAGACGCCGACCGTGGCGCTCAGCACGCCGGTCCAGTCCGGGGCCGGCCGCGCGGCGGCGGCCAGCGTCCAGAACGGGGCCACGCCGAGCAGGCCGTAGATCAGGACGATCCTGGGAATGGCGGCTTGAGGTCTGGTCATCGGACGCGCCTGGCGCGCCAGGCCGCGCCCCGACGCGCCAGGGCCTGCAACGTCGGACGTCCACGAAGGAAGGCCAGATAGGCGCGCTCGAGAAGCCAGAGCATCGGCGGCGCGGAAGCCACGAAGGCCAGCGGGCGCAGGCCTGGAAGCACCCGCCACATCGCCACAATGGCCGCGGCGCCCGACAGCATGGCGCCGCCCCGGGGCTGGGCGTGCAGCCGGGCCAGCCGGGCGGCGCGGTCCGTCGGGCAGGGGCCGGGCAGGCTGAGATCGACGAACGCGATCGCCCGCGACCGGTCGAGCCGGCGCACCAGCCCGATCTCCGCCGTACAGATCGGGCAGTCGCCGTCATACCAGACGGTCAGCCGACCCGGGCTGTCCACCGCTACCGTGGCCCGGCGAGCCATGCATAGGCCGAGTGGTTGTGGATGGACTCGAAGTTTTCCGACGAGACCTCGTAGCGAGCAATCCGTGGGTCGGCCGCAAGGGCGACGGCGATATCGCGCACCAGGTCCTCAACGAACTTTGGATTATCGTAGGCCCGCTCGGTGACGTACTTCTCATCCGGTCGCTTCAGCAGGCCCCAGAGTTCGCAGGACGCGCTGGCCTCGGCGATGTCGATAAGGTCCTCGACCGGCACCACGGCGCCGTCCGTCAGGATCGCGGCGATGATGATGTGGGACCGCTGGTTATGCGCCCCATAGCGCGAGATTTCCTTGGAGCACGGGCAAAGGCTGGTGACTGGGGTCTGCACCTGCTGGGTGATCTCCAGCCGTCCGTCGCGCTGTTCGGCGCGCAGGGTCAAACGGTAGTCGAGCAGGCTTTCGACGCCGGAGACCGGCGCGGCCTTGCGCACGAAATACGGCATGCGCATCTCGATCATGCCGTTGTCGGCGCCGAGCCGCGTCAGCATCGCGGCCATCAGCGTCGCCAGACTGCGCCCCGATAGCGGCTCACGCGCCGCGTCAAGCACTTCAAGGAACCGTGACATGTGGGTGCCCTTCACATTGCCCGGCAGGCTCACATACATGTCGATCTCCGCCACCGACGGCTGGGCGCCGTCGCGCGTCGCCACCAGCATCGGATGGGTGATCGACTTCACCCCGACCCGCTGGATGACCACGCCGCGACAGTCGGGGGACGACTGGATGTCGGGCAGTTCGTTGGGGGCAACCATATCCATGTTCGTCTCGCGGCCTCATTCTTTGTCCTGGACAAATAGGCCAAATTTGCGCAGTGTCCATGCCAATGTTGAATATTGTCCATGACAAATAGTACCGAACTCGATGTTTCGGCCCTGATGAGCATCGCGGCGGTCGAACGCGACTGTGGCCTGGCCAAGGACACCCTGCGCGTTTGGGAACGACGTTACGGGTTTCCCCAACCCCTGCGTGACGCCCACGATGAGCGGCGGTATCCGGCCGGTCAGGTGGCAAAGCTGCGTATGCTGCGCCGCTTGATCGACGCCGGTTACCGGCCCGGAAAGATCGTCGGCCACTCGACAGAGGACCTGTCGGCCCTGCTGAGCGGGCTGGAGGCCGACGGCTCCGAACCCGAGAGCCCCGCGGCGCGGGAGGTGCTGGCGCGGCTGGCGGCTCATGACGCTGAGCGTTTGCGCGACTTCCTGGCCTCATTGCTGACGCGGGTGGGCTTGCGAGCCTTCGCCGCCGAGATCGCACCGCAACTGGCCTATGCGGTCGGGGCGGCCTGGGCGCGCGGGGAGCTGGAAATCCACCAGGAGCACCTTTTCACCGAACACTTCACCACGGTCTTGCGCGGCGCCATCAACGCGGCGCTGGGCGCCGGCGTCCCGCGCGATCGGCCGCGGGTGTTGCTCAGCACCTTGCCCCAGGAGCCGCACGCTCTGGGACTGCTGATGGCCGAGGCCATGTTCGTTCTAGAGGGGTGCCGGTGCATTTCGCTTGGCGTTCAGACCCCGGCGCCGGACATCGCCACGGCGGCGCGCGCCCATGGCGCCGACATCCTGGCGCTGTCGTTCTCGGCGATGGCGAACGCCACCCAGGCGCAGGCGGGACTCGCCGAACTGCGGGCGGCGACGCCGGCGG
>JANXXA010000242.1 GCA_025350885.1 Phenylobacterium sp. | reverse complement strand
GGCGTCGCGCAGCGCGTCGCCCGCATAGCCACCGTCGGCGAAGACGTGCCGCAGCTGCGGACAGAGAGGGCGGATCTGGTCGCGGAGTTGGTATACCGGGGGAAACCATGGCCTCCGGCGATTGGAGCAACCCGGGAGCAGCGCTTGGGGCATTCTTCCACGCGGCCTACCGTTTGCAATACAGCCAGCCCCTACGATAACCGCCCACGAGCTTCACGACGTATTGGGACACGACCGCCGCAGCCCTGCGTTGGCGCCAGCTATGCATTCGGATGCCCAAGTGAGCCACATCGTAACAAACCGGGAAAGGCAGTCTGAAATGGCCGTCCGGATTTCACCCTTGACACATTGCCCTTCTCGCAGGGCAACGCAGATCGGCCGTTTGATTCGATTGCAAGTTACGATGTTTTATGATTTCGTTAATGCCTGTTGAGGGGCACTATGATGAAGATTGTACTCGGCGCAGTTCTCGCCTTTTGCTTTAGCGCAGCAAGTGTGGCTGTCGCGCAGCCGGGCGTAGCGGCCAACTCGCCATCGTCTGCTGACTATGCAGACGCGTTGATGAACCTCGACTGCCCGAGTTGCGAGGGGAAGGTCGAGAGCCTGCGAGGCTTCAGTCTGGCGACCCCATCCGCGGCGCGGGGAGCCGCTCCTGCGGGCGTTTCGGCAAGCACAGTTTCCGCTCCCCCAAGGCGAGCCGAACGCTCGTCGTCGATGCGGATCGCGACGGCGGGCGGGCCTGCGCCCGCCCAGCGGGTCTCCGCTGGCGACCTGCTGATCACGTTCAAGCTGGGGTCGGCCGAGTTGACCGAGCCCGGCTCCGTCAACGCCCGAAATTTCGCTGGCGCCCTGAACGATCCGCGGCTGGCCAGCCAAGCGTTTCTGATCGTTGGCCACACCGACGCGACCGGCTCTGCCGATCGCAACATGGTGCTGTCGGAACGGCGCGCCGAGGCGGTGAAATCCTTCCTGGTCAAACAGGGTATCGAGGCCAGCCGGCTGCAGACCAAGGGCCTGGGGTCTCAGGATCTGGCCGTGCCGTCGGCGCCGGCCGCGGCGGCGAACCGCCGCGTCGAGGTGAAGCGGGCAGGCTGACGGGAGGCTGGTGGCTGGCGGGGAATTCCGCGCCGTCCAGACAGCAGAAGCGGGGATCGACCTTAGCGGGCGCGGGCGCGTCTGTTCCGGTCGCTGAGTAGGTTTACCGGGGGAACTATGACTTCCAGTGCTGGTGTAGTGGGTTCGGCTCTGCTGGTGATCGCCGCGTGGGCGTATGCCGGGCCCGCCCTCTCGCAGACCACCGCGGCTCCAAGGGCGGGTCCCTCCCGTGAGGAACTGAATCCTGAAGAGCGGCGTGCTGTACGGCCGCCTCCGCGTAACACCGATCTGTTCGCGCCGCCGTCGGCCCTGCCCTGCCCGCTGGCGAACTCGACCGTCAACTTCCGGCTGCAGGGCGTCGATATCGTCGGCAGCACCATCAGCCAGCGGGATGCCGCCGAGGCCTATGCCGACCTGGTCGGCAAAGATATCGCGGTGTCCAGGATCTGCGAGATCCGCGACCGGCTGTCCTCGATCCTGTTTGAACATCACCGGCTGGCGCGGGTGGAGGTTCCGGAGCAGACCATCGCGGGCGGCCGCCTGAAGCTCGAGGTCACCGAAGCGCGCATCGTCGCGGTTCGCGTGCGCGGCGACGTGGGGGCGGGTCAGGACAAGGTCGAAGCTTATCTCGAAAAGCTCCGGGGCATGACGCCCTTCGACCTCGACACCGCCCAGCGCTATCTGTTGCTCGCCAATGACGTGCCCGGCGTCCGCGTGGCCGCCGCCCTTCGACCTTCGGCGGAAGGCCGCGGGGCCATCGACCTTGACGTCCAGCTTTCCCGCGTGGCGATCGACTATGTGGGCGCGGTGCAGAACTCGGGGTCTGACGCGCTCGGCCCCTGGAGCGGACTGGCCCGCATCGATCTGAACAGCTTCACCCGGTTCGGCGAACGCACCACCCTGATCGGCTACCACACGCTGGCCGACAAGGAGCAGTGGATCGTCCAGGTGGTCGAGGAGGCGCGGTTCGGCGCCAATGGCCTGACCGGTCGCGCGTCACTGGCCTATGGCCAGTCGCGGCCCGGCGACATTCTCGCGCCCCTCATGCTGCGCGGCGAGTCCTTCGTGGCCACCGCCGAGCTGAGCTATCCGCTGATCAAGCTGCGCCGGCAAAGCCTCGACCTGGCGGCCGGGATCGATGCGGTCGCCCAGACCACATCCTTTCCGGGCGGCGACGTGCTGGCCGACGACAATCTGCGGGTCATCTGGACCCACTTGAAGGGCGAGTATATTCGGCGCTTCGACAATGGCGTGTCGGCCCACGGCACTGGCATGCTCGAACTTCGCAAAGGTCTCTCGGGGCTGGGCGCGAGCAAGGCGCGCGACCCCAACCTTTCCCGCATCCAGGGCCTGCCCGACGCCTGGCTGGTCCGCTTCGAGGGCGAAGGCCACCTGGCCTACCGCCGGATCGATCTCGCCCTGCGCGTGCAGGCCCAGTACGCCGGCAAACCCCTGCTGTCCTATGAAGAACAGGCGCTCGGAGACCTGACCATCGGCCGGGGCTATGAGCCCGCCGTGCTGTCCGGCGACCGCGCGGCCGCGGCCGAGTTCAAAGCCCGGGTTCTGCCGATCAGCCTGCCCCGCGAAAGCAGCATTTCCCCTTACGTCTTCTTCGACGAAGGCTACATCGACAACCTGGATATCGGCTCGGAAAGCCGCACCTTGCGATCCTATGGCGCCGGCGTCGATGTCCGGCTTCCCTACGGCGTCCGGGCCAGCCTCGAGTACGCCACCCCTCTAGATAAGCCGTTCCCCACCGCTCTGGAGAAGCCCTCGCCAAGGGTGCTGTTCCAGTTGGTGGTCGCGCGTTGATTACGGAGTTTCCGATGACGCCTTACGCCGAGATCAAACTTCCCGCCCTCCGCCGCCGCCGCCGCGACGTCCTGCTCGGCGGTTCGGCGCTGTGCGGCGCGGTCATGCTGCTGGCGCAGCCGGCGCAGTCTCTGCCGGACCCCACAGGCGCCGACATCAAGGTCTCCGTAGGCGGCTTGGTTCCGGTCTTCACGCCCAGCCCTGTAGTCCTCCCCACAGCCCTTGGCGTTGAGCTGAAGGCGGCGCGCACGGTTATCAATTGGACGACAGGATTTGCGGTCGGCGCCGGTGAGAGCGTCAACTTCAAATTTCTTACCGGCTCCGACATCGTCCTCAACAAGTCGACGAGTGCGGTGACGGTGGCCGCAGGCGGCAGCGTGACCGGGACGGTTGGACTTCTGACCGGCGGCAACATCTGGTTCTATTCGCCTAACGGTGTGCTGATCGCGCCGGGAGCGACGATGACCGCCGGTAACTTTGTGTTCGGCCGCGGCGTGGCGATCGACGACCTGATGTTCGTGGACCTCGCCAAGGACGCTCTGACGGTCCTGCGTTCGGCTTCAGATTCCTTGATCCAGATCGACACGCTCTCGTCGGCCACGACCGCTACCATCAGCGCGACAGGCGATGTGGTGCTGAGCGCGGCGACCGGCGACCTCAATGCCACTGTCGTCCTCGGAGCCGGCGCCACGAGCGTGACCGCAACCACCGGGTCGGTGACGCTGGGCGAGGTCACTTCGACAGGCGGGGCAGTCACCGTAAAGGCGCTGGGCGGCGCCGCCGGTGTCACGACTGCCGTGGGCGCGACCGGTCTTTTGGTGAGCGCTTCGACCACCGCGACCGTGATCCTGGCCAAGACCACGGTCTCCGGCGACGTCTCGGTGACCGGTGGGACCAGTGCGTCCGTCACCACCGGCGACGCCATCCGCGACCTGATGGTGAACGGCGTGACCGGTGGCGCGACGGTATTGGGCCACGCCAGCGCCGGCCGCGCTGTCGAAATCAAGGCGGCCGGCAATGTCGAGGCCGCAGGCGTGGGCGCGGAACTGACCTCGCAGGGCCTCGTGACCGGCGCCCACGTCCTGGCCCAGTCGACCGGCGGCTCCGTCAACGTCCGCTTGAGCTCTACCAAGGGGACCTTCACCGGCGACGTCACCATCGACGGCTCAACGGGTGCGACCCTGGTGTCGGCGACTTCGACAGCATGGTCTGCGGTGGCTACGCCGGTCACCTTGGCGATCCCGGCGTTGCCTTTGACAACGACGTCGCGTGTCGAAGTCGCCGACCCCAGGGTCGCACCCGTTGAGCCGTCGATGGTGACGTCGCCGGTGAAGGTCCCCTTGGTAGAGCTCAAGCGGACGTTGAC
>JANXXA010000236.1 GCA_025350885.1 Phenylobacterium sp. | reverse complement strand
CCATCGCCTCGCGGATCAGGATGGCCAGGGAGTAGGCTTCCTGGCCTGTTGAACAGCCCGGGACCCAGACGCGGATGTCGTCATCCGTGCCCTTCGCGGCCACCAGATCCTTCACCACCGTGGCCGCCAGCGCCTCGAACGCGGCGGGATCGCGAAAGAACTCGGTCACCCCGATCAGCAGCTCACGAAACAGCAGATCCAGTTCTTCCGGTCGCTGACGGTAGTATTCGATATAGGCGTCCGGCGTGTCGAGGTGGAGCACCAGCATTCGGCGTTGAAGCCGGCGGTCGAGGGTCTTTTCCTTGTACTCGCTGAAATCGTGGCCGCTGCGCGCCCGCAGCGCCGCCATGATCGTCGACAGATATGAGCCACCCTGGCGCGGCGAGCCGTCCCCCTCCTTGCGTGCGACAACGCGCGTCAGGTGCTGCCGGTAGGCGATCAGCCGGGCAGGCATCGCCTCAACCGCCAGCACTTCGTCGACCTGCCCGGTCAAGGTCGCGCTTTCCGGCATCCCGGCCATCGCATGGCTGTCGAACTCGGCCTGGGCCAGGGTCAGGCCGCCGTGGTCCTTGATGGTGGCCAGACCCGACGATCCATCGCTGCCGGTTCCCGCCAGGATCACACCGATGGCGTTGCCGCCCTGATCTTCGGCGAGGGACTGGAAGAAGGTGTCGATGGGCCGACGCCGATCCCGCGGCGGCGCGGGCCGCGCGACGTTGAGACAGCCGCCGCGGATCGTCAAAGTGGCGTCGGGCGGTATGACGAAGACGCAGTTGGCCTTGACCCGCACGCCGTCGGACGCCTCGATCACGCTCATGGAGGTCGCCTTGCCGAGCAGTTCGGCCAACAGACTCTTGTGGTCGGGCGACAGGTGCTGGATCAGCACGAACGCCATGCCGGTGTTGTCCGGCGTGTTGGCGAGAAAGCTCTTGAACGCCTCCAGACCCCCCGCCGAGGCGCCGATGCCGACGATCAGCAGCATGTCGGGCTCGTCGCGCGCAGCTTGCGACCGGGGCTCACCACGGCGTTTCCGGGTTGGCGAAGTACGCGCTGGGATCGGGTTCGTCGCCACTATGTCGCGGCCCTGAGACGGTCATTCGCCACACCATGCACCCCGAAGGCGGGGACCGCCAGAGGCGGCGTTCTCCCGCAGCGGGGCAACGAGCACGGGTTAACCCAACCCAATTTTTTCCTGTCATCCCGGTCGCAAGCCTGCGCCCGCGGGCTGGAGAGCCGGGACCCAGCGGCCATCGCTAGCAGGCTGGGTCCCGGATCGGCCCGGAGCCTCTCCTCGGGTCGGCCCTTCGCCGAGCCCGGGGGGCCGTCCGGGGTGACAGAGTTTGGGGATATTGCTTGGCGAACTAACCCGAGTTTCGAGCCCTGGTTCCTCCGGAAAGGGGCTGCCAGCCGCAGGGAACTGGGGGGGGGGCGGTATCACGCTTGCGGTTCCGGGCTTCCGTATCGATCGCCGGGGGCAGTGACCGGCGGCGAAATCCAGTCCTGTTCGATGAAATCGCGCAACGTGTACGCGCGATCCAGCGCCTCCTGGCTCGCCGCCCGCCAGACCTCGCCGCCGGACGCCTTGCCACCCGAGCCGGAGCGCTCTGCCATCTGGCGACAGAATTCGGCGCGTTCGTTGAGAATCCGTTCCGCCGAACGCATCACCTTTTCCATATCGTCGAACTGGGCCGCGGCCATGACTTCGGCGGTGTAGGTATGGCCGATGTGACAGGCGTATCTGACCATGGACCCGACCTCGGCCCGGCGAAGCGCGCCGCCGCAGTCAGGGCAGGTAATGGTGATCGGTCGGTCGAAGACCTCGCCTTCCATCAGGTCGGCGCCGTTCCCACGGGCCTGCTGCCTTGGGGCTTCATTCGGACGAGCTGTCACGACGCCTTCCTTTCCGCCAACCAACCTCGCAAGAAGGCTGGGGATTTCCGCGAGCGGCAAGCAGTAATCCACATCGACCTGCGCCGCGGCGCTCATCGGCATGTCCGGATGGGCGGCATGCTCGGGATCCTGGACGATGGTTATGCCGCCCCGCCGCTTGATCTCATAGAGGCCTGCCGACCCGTCATTGAGGTTGCCCGTGAGGATCACCCCGATCACCGCTGGCCCGAACGCCTCCGCGGCGCTGCGGAACAGCTGGTCGATGGCCGGGCGCGCCCAGTTTTCCTTAGGCCCACGGGTGAGGCGGATGTGGCCGTCAACAATGATCATATGTCGATCCGGAGGGGCCACATAGATCTGGCCGGGGCGGATCGCCTCGCCGTCCTGGCCATGCTTAGCCGGCGTGACGCCGGCCGCGCTGAGAAGCGCGGGCAATTCGCTGGGCAGCGCGCCGACATGCAGCACGATCAGGATCGGCGCGGGCAGGGGAGTGGTCAGGCCCGCCGCGAGCGAACTGAGCGCTGTGACCCCTCCGGCCGAGGCGCCGATGACGACAATCGAGGGCGATGCCATTTGAGATCCAGTCGGGGCGCCCGAGTTGGGAACCTCGCTCGCCGGCCTTCACTGTGAAGCCTGCGGGACCGAAACGCGCAGGGCGCGCCGAAGATGCGAGCGGTGTCCGCAGCGCAACGACCTTGGGTCAATTTGTCAGGCACGCCACCAAATTCTGTCATCCCGGCCGACCCGGAGGGGAGCGCCGGGACCCAGGAGCAACCGCACAGCCTGAACCTCCTGGCTCCCGGCGCTCCAGCCTGCGTGCGCAGGCTTACGGCCGGGATGACAGGGAAAATTTGTAGTCTGTTAACCCAAGTTCGTTGCCCTGGTGTCAGTTGCCAAGCTCTTGTTTCAGATCCACAATCTGGAAACCAAGGGAGGTCTGGATGCCAGCCTTTAGCGTTCGACGCCGCGTGGACGCGTACGTCAACTACGTCGCTGAGGTTGAAGCAGAGACGGCCCTTGAGGCCGCTCAACTGGCGAGCGATGACGAGGGCGCCTTCGCATGGCAGGAGGACGGAACCGACGAGTTCGACGCCCGCCTGTTTATCACGCTCGACGATGACGGCTACGAGTTGGAAGAGACCGAGGTTCGCGACTTCTAACGCCTCGCATTCCTCCAGCCATCTGTCTCGTCGCACCTTAAGGATCGGCTCATTCGTACGTCGCAGACTCGTCGGCTTGAGTCGGAGCGAGCAGGAGCGGCATGTCGGGCGAAGAGAACGACAACTACCGCCCACTGGGCATGGAGGAGGCGCCGGCGCATTTCGAGAGCGCATCTCAACGCGCTCGCGTTTCGACCGAAGCCTGGGCGCAGCGCGTGGGTTGCCCGAACTGCGGTGCGATCACGCTTGATCGCCTGCCCAACAACAGCCCGGTCGCCGATCTGCAATGCGCGACCTGCCGTGAGGAGTATGAGCTGAAAAGCACGAAGGCGCGGTTCGGACCGCGCGTCCCAGACGGAGCCTACGCCACCATGCGACAGCGCTTGCTGGCGCGGAACAACCCCAATCTCATGCTCCTGACCTATGACGCCGCTCGGAATGAGGCGACCGACATCCTGGTCATTCCGAAGCATTTCTTCGTCCTCGACCTGATCGAGCCCAGGCCGCCGCTGGCGCCGACGGCGCGGCGCGCGGGCTGGATCGGCTGCAACATAAACATCGAAAGGGTGCCGGCCTCGGGCCGCATCGTCTTGTTGAAGAATCGCGAGTGGACCTCACGTCAAACCGCCCGTGAGCAGTGGGACCGAACCCTATTCCTTCGTAGCGCATCCCTGGATGCGCGTGGCTGGCTGCTGGAAGTCATGAAAGCGGTTGAAGCGATAGGCCGGCCCATCTTTAACCTGGAAGAGGTCTACGCGGCGGAGGCGAAGCTTCAGGCCCACTTCCCGCTCAATCGCAATGTCCGTGCGAAGATACGGCAACAGCTGCAAGTGCTGCGGGATCAGGGCTATCTGGAGTTTCTAGGCGGGGCCACCTATCGTCTGAAGGGCTTAGCAAGCGGCTGACGGGATCGTTCCCATGCGCACCACCCTCACCCTCGACGACGACCTGCTCGCGGCGGCGCGGGACCTCACGGGTCTGCGACCGGCATCGGCGATCGTGCGCGTGGCCTTGACGGCGCTGGTCGAGCGGGAAAGCGCGCGGCGACTGGCGCGGCTGGGGGGCAGCGAGCCGGGGCTCAGGGGCCCGCCTCGGCGGCGATCGGCCCGTTAAGCGGCCGCCAACGCGCGTCTGGCGGCTTTCAGCAGGAAGCCCGAGCGCGTGAAGCCCTGGGCTTCGGCATGGGCGTCGATCTCGCGCAGGGCGTCTTCGGGCAGGGTGATGTTGACCCGCACCACCTTTGAGGACACCGGCAGGTCCACCAGGATGGCGACGCCGTCGCGGTTCTCCGGGTCGCGCATGACCGCCTCCAGGCTGGAGGGTTCGGGAAGCGCCTCACCGTCCTCCAGCAGGCCTTCCACGTGGAAGGCCAGGGCCTCCGTCGCCCCCTCGCGCGCGGCGTCCAGGGTGGCGCCCGCCGAAACGCAGCCGGGAAAATCGGGGAAAGACGCGCCGAAATCACTTCCGGCGTCCTTGTGGATCAGGGCGATGTAGTGCGCCATTGGGCTACCTCAATTTCAGTCCGGCCTGCTTCTCGATGGAGCGAAGCGTGCCTAGGGGCAGGTCGGTCCGGGGATGCGGAACGGTGACGCGGCCCGCCTTGGCGGGATGGCGGAACTGAACGTGCGACCCTTTGCGACCAACTTCAAACCATCCGTCGGCCTCGATGGCGGTGATGATCTCCCGGCTTCTCACGTGCGTATCTATACACATCATTCGCGACGAATTCAAGAGTTTTGCCGTCCAGCGGATCGTTTGGCCGCCCGCCCCTGACGCGACCCGCGATCGCCTGTGACCCCGGTCACGCCGCAAATCGCCTTCGTGGCCTCAAGTCCTCACCTGGCCGACAACCGGCGCCGTTCATGCTGCGGACAGGGAACCTGTGCTGTTTGTGTACGTAAGCGAGACAACAGGCCATCCGCTCAGGAGCCGGTTCATGGTGAACCCGCGCGGGCGGTCCGAAGACCTGCAATGAGGAATTTGAGGGTTTATCGCATGTCACCGTCTCTAAGCGTGGTTGCCGACAACGATCTCAACGTCGCCAGAGTCGAGACTGTCGGCGAGCGCGTCCGCCGGCTGCAGGCCGAAGCCCGCCAGCTGGCCAAGGATCACATCCGCTCGCTGTCCGCCGCGATCCTCGGCGCCGAGGCCATCGCCATCGACATCGCCGGCGGCGGCGAGGCCTATCCGCCCGGAATCCGCGACCTGGCCCGGCGCTTCGCCGAAGACGCCCAGGCCCGCGTCCAGACCCTGGAAGCCATCAACGCGCGCCAGTAGGGCGAGGGTCTAACCGACGAGGTCGGCGTAGTCCTTGCTGCGCTTGAGCCACGCGACCGCGTAGGGGCAGATGGGGGTGAGGCGCAGGTCTTTTGCTCTCGCGTCGGCGGCCAGCGCGGCCATCAGCCGGCCGGCGGCTCCGGTCCCGCGCAGGGACTGCGGGCTCTCGACGTGGTCGATGAACAGGCGCCCACCGTCGCGACGATAGTCGGCCCAGGACGTCTGGCCCTGTTCGTCCAGCTCATAGCGGGCGCCGGTGTCGCGCAGCTCAGATTGCGGTTCGGACATGGCGTGGTCTCCTGGCGCGCCGGATCGCGCCCGGCCTTCGTCTCAAACTGGGGATCGCGGCAAAGGGTTCAAGCACACTACGCCAGTTCCACCGCCATGGCCGTGGCTTCGCCGCCGCCGATGCACAGGGCGGCGACGCCGCGTCGGCCGCCGCGGGCTTCCAAGGCCGCGAGCAGGGTCGCCAGGATGCGCGCGCCGGATGCGCCGATCGGGTGGCCCAGCGCGCAGGCGCCGCCGTTGACGTTGAGTTTCGCCCGATCAATCTCCAGGTCGCGCTCGGCGATCATCGCCACCACGGCGAAGGCCTCGTTGACCTCGAACAGGTCGATGTCGGCGACGGACCAGCCGGCGCGGTCCAGGCATTTGCGGATCGCCGGAACCGGGGCGGTGGTGAACAGACCCGGCTCATGGGCGTGGGCGTCGTGGGCGGCGACCCGGGCGACGATGGTCATGCCGAGCCTGCGTGCGACCGACTCCCG
>JANXXA010000220.1 GCA_025350885.1 Phenylobacterium sp. | reverse complement strand
CGCCTTGGTCGGACTGGGGCCGGAGGCCGGCAGTCTGAAGCCCGCGGAGCTTTCCGGAGGCATGCGCAAGCGGGCAGGGCTGGCGCGCGCTCTGGCCCTCGACCCCGAACTTCTGTTCCTCGACGAGCCCACCGCCGGCCTCGATCCGATCAGCGCCGCGGCCTTCGACGAGCTGATCAAGGACCTGTCCGACAGCCTGGACCTGACGGTCTTCATGATCACCCACGACCTCGACACCCTCTATGAGATCACCGATCGCGTCGCGGTCATCGCCGACCGGAAGGTGGTGGCCACTGCACCGGTGCGCGAGCTTGAACACGCGGATCATCCCTGGATCCGCGAATATTTCCTGGGTCCGCGCGGCAGAGCCGCCGCCGCGGGTCGAGCGAAGGCGGAGGCCTGATGGAAAAGAACGCCAACTACGCCCTGGTGGGCCTTTCCTCGATGATCCTGTTCGTCGGACTGGTGATCTTCGTGGTCTGGCTGGCGCGGGTGTCCTTCTCCCAGGAGTACGACCTCTACGATATCGTCTTCGAAGGGCCGGTGCGGGGTCTCAGTCAGGGGGGCGAGGTGCATTTCAACGGCATCAAGGTGGGCGAGGTTTCGAAGATCGCGCTCGACCGCACCAACCCCAGCCGGGTGATCGCGCGGGCGCGCGTGACCTCCGACGTGCCGATCCGCATCGACAGCTTCGCCACCCTCGAACCGCAGGGCATCACCGGCGTCAACTACGTCCAGATTACCGCCGGCGCGGCCGCGAAGCCGCTTCTGAAGGTGGCCGAGAAGGCAAAGTGCGAGGCCCGGGGCATGAACCCCTGCATTCCGATCCTGAAGAGCCAACGCAGCGCACTGTCGGACCTGCTGGAGGGCGGCGGCACCGTGCTGACCCGGACCATCGAGGCGCTGGACCGCGTCAATCGCGTGCTGTCAGACCAGAACATCAAGACCTTCTCGGCGACGCTGTCGGACGCCCAGGCGGTGTCGGCGGAACTGCGCGAACGCAAGGAAATCGTCGCTGACGCCCAGAAACTTATTCAGGACATCGACACCGCCACCCAGCACGCCGACGGCATCCTGCAATCGACCCGCGAGCTGGTCGAGGGTGACGGAAAGCGCAGCATCAAAAGCATCGCCGACGCCGCCGAGGAGGCCAAGGCGACCGCCAAGGACCTGCGCGCCATGGTCGATAAGCTGCAGGGGCCCACGGCCGACTTCGCCAACAACGGCCTGCCGCAGATCACCGCCGCCGTCGTAGAGCTGCAGAGCGCGGCCCAGTCGCTGCAACGGCTGGTCAACGAAATTCAGCGAAGCCCGACGGGGGCGCTCGGCAAGGCCGCCGCCGAGGAAGTGAAGGTCAAGCCATGATCCGTCTCCCGCGCCGCGTGGTCCTTTTCCTCCGGATCGTCACACTCGGAGCCTTTGCCCTGGTGCTCAGCGGCTGCATCTCGCTGCTGCCCAAGAGCAAGCCGGTGCAGCTCTACCGCTTCGCAGCGGTCGGCGCTGAAACGACCGCCACCCCCAGACCGAACGCGATTGCGGTGTTCCGCACCAACGGCAGCTTCCAGAGCGAGGCGGCCGACGACCGCATCCTGACCGTCAGCGGAGGCAAGGCGGCCTATGTGGCGCAGAGCCGCTGGGTCGCGCCGGCTGAACTGCTGTTCGACGAGGCGGTGGCGAAGGCGTTCGACGCCAGCGCCGTGCGCCTGATCGCTCGCGGCCAGCAGGGCCGGTTCGCCTATGCGTTGAGGCTCGACGTGCGGAATTTCGAGGCCCGCTATGACTCCGATCCCAAGGCCGCGCCGACTGTCGTCGTGCGGCTGCACGCCGCGCTGACCCGTTCCGATCAGACCCGCGTCGGGGAACAGGACTTCGAGGCCAAGGTCCGCGCGAGCGACAATCGCGTGGGCGAAATCGTCGGCGCCTATAACCGGGCGGTCGGCGAGGTGATCGGCAAGTTGATCGCCTGGACCGAAGCCGGCGCCACCTAAGCTGCCCCGATCCCGGCCAGTCTGCGGGCGGCGGTCACGGTATTCTGCAGCAGCACCGCGACGGTCATCAGGCCGACGCCGCCAGGCGCGGGGGTAATCCATCCGGCAACCTGGCTGACCGCCTTGAAATCGACGTCGCCCACCACCTTGGTCCGCCCGGCCGCGGCCTTGACCGGGTCATCGAAGGGTACCCGGTTGATGCCGACGTCGATGACCGCCGCGCCGGGCTTCACCCAGTCCGCCTTGATCATCCGCGGGCGGCCGACGGCGGCCACCAGGATGTCAGCCTCGCGGCAGATGGCAGGCAGGTCGCGGGTTCGCGAATGGGCAATGGTCACCGTGCAATCGGCCTGCAGCAGCAGCTGCGCCACCGGCCGGCCCACCAGCACTGAGCGGCCCACCACCACCGCGCGCAGGCCCGTCAGGTCGCCGAGAGTCTCGCGCAGGAGGATCATGCAGCCAAGCGGCGTGCAGGGCGTCAGCGCGGGCATGCCACTGGCCAGCCGTCCGGCGTTGACCACATGCAGGCCATCGACGTCCTTGTCAGGGCTGATCGCCGCCAGTACGGCGTGCTCGTCCAGAGGCTTTGGCAGCGGCAGCTGCACCAGGATGCCGTGGATCGTCGGGTCTTCGTTCAGCTCGCCGACCAGCCTCAAAAGGGCGTGCTGCGCCGTGTCGGCCGGCAGTCGGTGGGTTATCGAGTGCATGCCGACGGCGAGCGAGTGCTCACCCTTGGATCGGACGTAGATTTCGCTGGCCGGATCTTCGCCCACCAGCACCACGGCCAAGCCGGGCTGCAGGCCATGCTCGGCCTTCAGCATCGCCACCTCGGCGGCTACCTGCGCGCGCAGGCGCTCGGCGTAGATCTTGCCATCGATCAGCTTGGCCGAAGACGCGGCGATGGAAGAAACGGGGGCGGGAGATTCTGGCAACGGCGTGCTCCGGGAACAGAGGCTCCGACTAGCCGTTCGGGCGTTGTGGCGCAAACCCCGCACTGGCCGACCGCTCAGTCAATGCCGTAGAGCACCGCGTAGGGGTCGGTCCTGCCGGAGAGCACGTCGGCCAGCGGGATCGGGCGCCAGCCGATGGTCTGGTTGTCGCTCGCATGCCAGGCCAGCACGATCAGATCACGCAGCTCCCCCGCTCCAACGGCGATTCTCTCGCTGGCGAAGGCGGCCCCCCGCGGGTCACCGGCCGTCAGCCCGCCGGTTTTTTCCAGCTGATAAAGCGGGCCGACCATGGCGCCGGTGGCCGCCAGATAGTCGGCGGTGCGCTGCTCGATCGCGCCGGTGAAAATGCGCCGGGGTGGCATCCTCGTCGCCACCTGGGCCGCGTCGACGGACGTGCGGACAAGTTCGCTCTCGAAGAGGCTGTGGATCCGCGCCGTCGTGTAGCCGTCCGGGTTGGGGAAATCACCCCAGCCGTTGAAGTGGATGGAAACGTGCAGCGGCTGGCTGCCGTCGCCGACGAAATGGGAAAGCTCGCCCAGGGTCACCAGCAGTTGCGCTTCGCGCCGTCGGCGATCAGCGGTGAACCAGCCGCGATGCGCCTTCCAGTCGGAATGGCCTTCGGCGAAGCTCAGCGCCCGCCACATGGCGAAGTCGCGAGTCAGTTGCTGATACCGATCAACGATGGCGTAGGGCAGCACGCCCGCCTTCCACTCATCCTGACCGACCGCGCGCATGGCGGTGTCGTAGGCCGCCCGCGTCGGTGGCAGGGCGGCAAGCCCGGGACCCCCCAAGACCGATCCGTCGTCGCTGAGATTGAGGAAATGCTCGGGATCGTGGTTGGCGTCATGCAGCCGCCCCGCGCCCTTCCAGCGGTCGGGCTCCCGCGACAGTTCGCCGACGTCGAGGATCGCGCGCGGCGTCCGCAGGAAGGCGGGCAGATCGGTCGGCAACTCGCGCATCGCCGCCTCCCCGATCAGCCGATGACCGCTGCCGCCCCACGCCCAGGCCGGGCCCGGGTCCGTCACGGCAACGGCGGCGATCAGGGCAAGCAGGGAAAAGCGCTTCATCGGTCCGGTTTGTCGGCTTGCCAGGGCCAAGGCAAGGGGCTCAGCCGGTGATCTTCAGCGCCCGTTCGACGCGGGCGATCCAGACGCTGACCCGCGGATAGGTCGCCAGATCGAAGCCGCCCTCGTTCGCCACACGGGTGTAGGCGACCAGCGCCACGTCGGCCAGGCTGAGGGCCTGCCCGACCAGAAAGGGCGAGGCGGCAAGGCCGTCCTCCAGCCGTTGCAGAGCCGCCTTGCCGCGCTCGATGATCCGGGGCTCCAGGTCGCCTGCCGCTTTGCCAAGGTAGCGGACCTGAAAGCGGGCGACAGCGACGTAGGGCTCGTGGCTGTATTGTTCCCAGAACATCCACTCCAACATCCGCGCGCGGTCGTAGGCGTCCCGAGGGATCAACGCCGAGCCCTGCGCCAGATGCAGGATGATGGCGTTGGACTGCGCCAAGGGCCGGCCATCATCGAGCACCACGACCGGGACCTGACCGGCCGGATTGATCGCCAGATAGGCCGGCGTGCGGCTCTCACCCGCCAGGACGTCGGTCTCGATCCAGACGTAGGCAAGCCCGAGCGAATCGGCGACCCACTTCACCTTCAGGCAGTTTCCGGAGATGGAATCCCCATAGATTTTCATGGCGATGTTCCCGTGACGCTTGACCGCCTTAGGCCCGAGAAAACCCTGCGGACGCAAGCCATGCTGTCTGTCAGGCGCTGTCAGAAAACCTCTCTGGCCTAGGCGCCGCGCTGGGCGTGGGGTTGGCGCCACGGCAGAGTCCCGGTAAGAGTCCGGTCGCACCAGTTCAACGACGAAGGAGGACGCCGTCCATGCGACGCCGCCTCGCCGCCCTGGCAACATTGTCCGTAGTCCTCGCCAGTTCCGGCGCACAAGCCGCGCCCGGCGATCCCGTGGGCGATCTGATCCTCTCGGTGATCACCGGCGTTCTGCCGGCCGGTCCGGGCTGG
The DNA here is from genome assembly GCA_025350885.1 of Phenylobacterium sp. Classification (GTDB taxonomy): domain Bacteria; phylum Pseudomonadota; class Alphaproteobacteria; order Caulobacterales; family Caulobacteraceae; genus Phenylobacterium. Next base: position 5,442 of record JANXXA010000220.1, on the reverse strand, counting down.
AACCTGAAGGCGACGCTCTACCATGCCGGAGCCAAGGGCGTTGGCGCTCTGGACTCCCTTGGCTGTCGGGTGGTCGCCATGCGCACCGTCGCAATCGACAGCCGGCTGATTCCCAAGCGCAGCGTGCTGTTCATCAAGGAAACCGTCGGCCTGGCCATGCCTGACGGCACCGCCCACGATGGCTACTGGTACGCCTCGGACACCGGCGGCGCGATCAAGGGCCAGCGGATCGACCTCTACACCGGCGCAGGCGCCCGCTCGATGGGCCAGGTCCGGACGCTGAACCTCGCCAGCCTGTCGGCGATCAAGGTCGGCGACTTCAAGGGCTGCCCGCCCGGTTAGACGCCGGCCCCGATGATCCACAAACCTAACTTCTTCCTCTTCACCGGCGGACCAGGCGTCGGCAAGACCACGCTGATCGGCCATCTGCAGGCGCTTGGCGAGGCGGTTGTGGAAGAGACCCACCGGGCGGTGATCGCCGAGCAGGCGGCAGCCGGAAGTCGCGCCGTGCCTTGGGATGACTTTGCCGCCTATTGCGCGCTCTGCGTGGCGCGCGACATCGCGAAGTTCGACGCGCACGCCGGCGAAACGGGTCGCATCTTCTTCGACCGGGGCATCCCGGACGGCTTCAATCCGCGATGGACGCCGCCGGCGGAGTTGCTCGAGGCAGCCCACGCCCGTCGCTACAACCGTCGGATCTTTGTATTCCCGCCCTGGCGCGAGATCTATGAGACTGACTTCGAACGCCGACAGGACTGGGACGAGGCGCAGGCGACCTTTCCGCGCGTCCTGCGGGTGGCCGAGCGCTTCGGGTATGAGCCCCTCGTCGTGCCCACGGCCGACGTCGCGACGCGGGCGGCTTTCGTGCTTGACCATGCGAGGTAGTCGCCCGCACGACCCGGCTGGCATCCTTATCGTGTCCCGCGCGTTACCTTGGCCTCAGACACAGATTGGATCGAACACCATGCGCAAGACTCTCGCCGTCGCGGCCCTCGCGGTCGCCTTCGCCGCTCCGCTCGTCGTCGGATCCACCGACGCCTACGCGTCCTGCCAGGGCCGCAAGAACACCGGCACGGTCATCGGCGGTGTGGGCGGTGCCTTGCTTGGCAATTCCATTTCCAAGGGCGGTGGCGGTGCGGTGATCGGCGGACTGGGCGGCGCTGTGCTCGGTCACGAAGTCGCCAAGGGGGGCTGTCGCACGTCGGGCCACGCCTATTACCGCTCGCGCCACAACCGACACGCAACCGCGCGGTCGGACGAGCAGGGTCGCCGCGTCTATTATGATCAGCATGGGAACGCGGTCGTCGAAGGTTCGCGCTACAACCGCTGAGGCCGGCCCGCGCCGCCTGCCATTCTCAAGGACATCTCAAATGAAGCGCACCGCCGCCCTCAGCCTGTGTCTCGCCGCCCTTGGTCTGACCGCCTGCAACGACCACGGCGGGCTGGCCAGCAATTCCAAGGTCTGCGTCGATTTCAAGCAGAACAAGGCCGCTGCGCTGATCACCGGGGCTGAAGGCGCCGGACCGGTTGATGAGTGCGTGAAACGCTGGGCCTACAGCCTCGCCGGATCGCACGACACCGCGGGAACCGTCGCTGACGCCGCGGTGGCGGCCTGCAATGTCCAACTCGCGCGCTGGAACCAGCAGACGCTGAGCCAGCCGGGTTCGGACATGGAGGCGGCCAGCCTCACCACCGGTCGACCGACAACGCCGTTGAGCGAGCACGCGACCTTCACCGCCGGTCGGGCGCTGTTCTATGTAGTGCAGGCGCGAGCGGGCAATTGCGCCCCGCCGCCGATCATCAATGGGGTTCCCGAGGGCGTCAGTTAGGTTTCGACGAAGGCGCGTTCGAGGACGAAGTCACCGGGACTGGCGAGGGACCCTTCCTCGTAGCCGCGGTCGATCAGCTGTTGCTTGAGGTCGGCCAGAACCGAGGGTCCGCCGCACAGCATTACCCGGTCTGTGGCCTTGTCGAACGGGGGGTTGCCGAGGTCGTCGAACAGCTTTCCCGAGGCGATCAGGTCGGTGATCCGTCCCTCGGTCTTGAACGGCTCGCGGGTCACGGTGGGATAGTATCGAAGTTTCGGCGCGATAAGTTCGCCGAGGATTTCGTCGTTGGGCAGCTCTGTCTCCAGCAGCTCCCGATAATTGAGGTCGGCGGCCTGGCGCACCGTGTGGGTGACAATCACCTCGTCGAACCGCTCATAGACCTCGGGGTCACGGGCCACGGACAGCCACGGCGCCAAGCCCGTGCCGGTGCCCAGCATGTAGAGCCGTTTGCCGGGCTTCAGGCCGTCCAGCACCAGGGTGCCAGTGGGCTTGCGCCCGATCAGCACCTGGTCTCCCACCTTGATGTTCTGCAGCCGCGAGGTCAGCGGCCCGTCGGCCACCTTGATCGAATAGAACTCCAGCTCCTCGTGCCAGGCGGGCGAGGCGATGGAATAGGCGCGCACCAACGGCTTGCCGTCCTCTTTGGTCAGCCCGACCATCACGAACTGGCCGCTGGTGAACCGCAAGGACGGGTCGCGTGTCGTGCGGAACGAGAACAGGCTGGGCGTCCAGTGCTGGACCCAGGTCACCGTCTCGACGAAGAAGGCGCCGCCGGCCTTCACAGGCGCAGGCGCGATGGAGAGATCATTCATCGCTGATCCACGTTCTTTCCGGTCGCGTCAAATGTCGCCGCCGACGTTTTCAATCGCGCCCGGCGCGCGGGCGACATGGATGCCGCATTCGGTCTTGTCCTGGCCCGCCCAGCGGCCGGCGCGGGCGTCGGCGCCCTGCTCCACCGGGTTGGTGCAGGGCCAGCAGCCGATCGAGGGAAAGCCCTGGGCCACCAGAGGGTGCGCCGGCAGCTCGTATTCCGCCGCATAGGCGTCGAGGTCGGCCTTGGTCCAGTTGGCCAGCGGGTTGAACTTGATCTGCTCGCCGACCTGCTCGACCACCGGAAGCGCCAGCCGCGCCCCGCCGTGAAACCGCTTGCGGCCGGTCACCCAGCCGTCGAACTCGGCCAGCGCCCGGTCCAGCGGGGCCACCTTGCGCACCTCGCAGCAGGCGTCGGTGTCGGTCTGCCAGAGCCTGGCCTGCGGATCGGCGGTGGCCAGGTCCTGATAGAGCGGGCGCAGGTCGCGCACCCCGGTCAGGCCGAGCTTCGCCGCCAGCTGACGACGATAGTCCAGCGTCTGGCCAAACAGCATGCCGGTGTCGAGGAACAGCACCGCGATGTCCGGCTTCACCTTGGAGACCAGGTGCAGCAGCACCGCCGATTCAGCGCCGAACGATGAGACCAGGGCCAGCCTGTCGCCGAAAGTCTCGACGGCGGCCTCCAGGATCGTACGCGGGTGGGCGTGCCGCAGCTCCGCGTCGAGACGGGCCGCCAGGGTCTGGGGTCGCGCCGCGGTATCGAAGGCCATGGTCAAGCTCCCCGCTCGGCAAAGGCCACGGCGCGGGTGTCGGAACCGCGCTGATAGACATGGCGGAAGCGGCCAGCGGCCGCACGCCAGTCGTCCACGGTTGAGCCGTCCGCCGGCTCAAAAGCGTCGAACCCGCAGCGGACCATGAACCCGGCCTGCTCGCGCAGCACATCGCCGACCGCACGCAGCTGGCCCTTGAAGCCAAACCGCTCGCGCAGCAGTCGGGCATAACTGTAGGCGCGTCCGTCGCCGAATTTGGGAAAGGCCAGCGCCACCACGGAAAGCCTCGGCAGGTCGTAGGCCAGGGTCTCGACGTCCTCATGGCTCTCCAGCCGCACGCCGACCGCGCGCGCCTCGCTGAGCAGTCCCTCGCCTTCCGCCTGGAAGCGGGTCAGCGAGATGATCACGTCGCCCGGGGGCACGGACTGGTCGTCGCCGACCGCCGTGAACGGATCCTCGGCCAGCGTAAAGTCGTCGTCGCCGGTTGCAGGTCTGAGGAGCCTAATGAACGTCGGCATAGACCGCCTCCTTGAACGGGGCGACGCCGGTGCGCCGGACGGTGTCGAGGAAGCGTTCCGCCCCATGGCGCTCGCGCAGATAGGTCTCGACGATGGTGTCGACCGCCCCGGCAACCCGGTCGTAGGGCAGCGCCGGGCCCAGCGCCTGACCGACCGCGGCGTCCTCGGCCGCAGAGCCGCCCAGGGTCAGCTGGTAGAATTCCTCGCCCTTCTTATCGACACCCAGGATGCCGATGTGGCCGACGTGGTGATGGCCGCAGGCGTTGATGCAGCCACTGATCTTGACCTTCAGTTCGCCGACCCGCTCGGCGCGGTCCGGATCGGCGAATTTCGCGGCGATGTTCTGGGCCACCGAGATCGCCCGGGCGTTGGCCAGCGCGCAGTAGTCGAGTCCCGGGCAGGCGATGATGTCGCTGACCAGGTTCATGTTCGGGGTCGCCAGATCGGCCTTCGCCAGCGCCGCCCAGACCGCCGGCACGTCGTCCAGCCTGACGTGCGGCAGCACCAGGTTCTGCTCGTGGGTCACCCGGATGTCGTTCTGACCGAAGCGTTCGGCCAGGTCGGCCACGACCTCCATCTGTTCAGCGGTGGCGTCGCCCGGCGTGGCCCCGATCGCCTTCAGCGAGATCTCGACGATGCCGTAGCCGGCGACCTTGTGGGGTTTCAGATTGTTGCGGGCGAACCGCGCGAACGCGGGCGTCGCGGCGCGGGCGGCCTCCAGCGCGGGCGACACCGCCGGCAGGGTCTCGAAGGCCATGGGCGTGAAGGCGCCACGGATGCGGGCGATCTCGGCGTCCGGCAGGTCGGCCGCGGCGCCGATCTTTTCCCACTCAGCCTCGACCTGGCGGGCGAATTCCTCACGGCCCAGCGCGGCGACCAGCACCTTGATCCGCGCCTTGTGGATATTGTCGCGCCGGCCGTGGCGGTTGTAGATCCGCAGGATCGCCTCCAGGTAGGAGAACAGGCGCGTCACCGGCAGGAACTCGCGGATCGTCGGGGCGATGTACGGCATGCGGCCCAGACCGCCCCCGACCATCACCTCGAAGCCCAGCGCGCCGTCGCGGGCGCGCTTCAGGTTCAGGCCGATGTCGTGGGTCTTGGCCGCCGTGCGGTCCTTGGGCGCAGCAGTCACCGCGATCTTGAACTTGCGCGGCAGCCAGCTGAATTCCGGATGCACCGTCGACCACTGGCGGATCGCCTCGGCCCAGATCCGAGGGTCGTCGATTTCCTCGGCGGTGGCGCCGGCGTAGGGGTCGGCCGAGACGTTGCGGATGCAGTTGCCGCTGGTCTGGATGGCGTGCATGTCCACCTGCGCCAGGTGGTCCAGGATGTCCGGCGCGTCGCTGAGCCTGATCCAGTGCAGCTGCAGGTTGGTGCGCGTGGTGAAGTGACCGTAGCCCTTGTCGTAGGTCCGCGCGATCCAGGCCAGCTTGCGCAGCTGCACTGGATTGACGGCGCCATAGGGAATGGCGATCCGCAGCATATAGGCGTGGAGTTGCAGGTAGAGGCCGTTCC
>JANXXA010000215.1 GCA_025350885.1 Phenylobacterium sp. | reverse complement strand
ATCGCCGCGGCCTCGGCGGGGGTCAGCGACGGGCGGTCGCCGAGCTTGGGGTCGCGCTCCAGGCGCGTGAGGGTGGCGTTGGTCCAGACCCCGGAGAGGTCAGGCCGGCCCCAGGAGGTCCGTGGAGCACCGCTGGCGGATGCGGCCGGCGCAATCATCGGGATCGCCGCCAGGGAGATGGCAATAGAAACGGCAGCTAGGCATCGCTGGATCATCCGGACTCACCCCTGTCGCTGTCGCAACGCAAGTTAGGGCCGGATCGGGGCTTTCGGCTACCCCGCGTAGGCGGCCTGGAGTTTGGCGACATCGAGTTTGCGCATCTGCATCATCGCGGCCATGGCCCGCTCGCGGCCCGCGGCGTCAGGCCCGCCGATGGTCTCGAACAGCTGCTTGGGCACCACCTGCCAGGACAGGCCATAGCGGTCCTTCAGCCATCCGCACATGCTTGGCTCGCCGCCCTCGACCAGCTTGTCCCAATAGTGGTCGACCTCAGCCTGGTCCTGGCAGTCGATGACGAACGAGACAGCTTCGGAGAGCTTGTAGATCGGGCCCCCGTTCAAGCCGGTGACCCGTTGGCCATCGATCTCGGCCTCGATCGTCAACACGCCGCCCTGCGGCGCCGGCATCGAACTCAGGATTTTGGAGTTGGGGAACAGCAAGACGTAGAACCTCATCGCCTCTTCGGCCTGACTATCGAACCACAGGAAGGGATGGATCTTCGGCATTGGAGTCTCCTGGCGAATTCCGTGTGCGAAGGACGCGCCGCCATCCAGTATTCCGACAGCCGATCACGCTTTTTTTCAAGCCTCGCCCGGCGATCCGCGATAGGCAACGCCATGGATCGTCCCGCAACCCTGCGCCGCCTGATCGAACTGCCCGGCGTCTCCGACCTCGAATACAGGGCGCTGCTCAAGCGCGAGTTCGCCGAACCCGAAGCGCGTGCCGAGCACCCTGAGATCGACGCCTGTTCACAGGCGATCTTCGGCCTCACCGCCGATGAGGCCCAGGCCCATCCGCGGCCAGCCGGCTGGGACGGCGCCGAACACCTGCCGACCGCGCGCCAGGTGGACGCCTTTGAGGCCGAAGGCTGGGACGTCACCGATGACAAGCGCCGGCCGCTGCGCACCCTGGCCCACTTCAATCAGCAACTCTGGCTGGCGATCCGCGGCGTGGCGGGGTCGCTGCCCTTCCAGCCCGAGGACACCCGGCCCGACGCCTGGGCGGCCTCGCTGGCGGCCGACGCCAAGCGTTTCCGCAAACGGTGAGCCGATGAAACCCCCACCCAGGCACCTGTCCGATCTCAAGGGCGGCTCGCCGCCCTCCGGGGTCTATGCGCCGCCGACGCCCAAGGTCTCGCGCCAGAAGAAGGCCAAGGTGCTGAGCCCCGCCGAGCGCGCGGCCTTCCTGGCCTCGCGACCAGACCTGAAGCGCTAGGCGGAATCGACATTTCGCTGAAGCCGCAACCGATGCGTTGTTCTCCTCCTCCGTAGGGGGAGGGGGACTGCGCCTTGCGGCAAGTGCGGCGACGGTCCATCAGTGCCGCTGTAAATCTGACAAGGGAAACCACCTCATGGCCAACGGCAATCCGGGTTCGAGCCTGCAGCTGCGCTCGCTGATCAAGGCTTCTGGCGAACTCGAGCTCTCCCTGGCCACCGTCGAGATCGCCGATCCGGGCCCGGACGAGGTGCTGGTCCGCGTTGAAGCCTCGCCGATCAATCCGTCTGACCTGGGCCTCCTGCTGGGCGCGGCGGACATGTCGACGGCCAAGGCGAGCGGCGGCGTGGTCACCGCCAGCGTGCCGCCGCAACTGATGCGCATGATGGCCGGGCGGCTCGATCAGTCGATGCCGGTGGGCAACGAAGGCGCGGGCGTGGTCATCGCCGCGGGCTCCGATCCGGCGGCGCAGGCGCTGATCGGCAAGACCGTCGCCATGCTGGGCGGCGCCATGTACGCCCAGCACCGCACGCTGAAGGCCGCCGACGTCCTGCTGTTGCCCCCAGGCGCCACGTCCGCCGACGGCGCGTCGTGCTTCGTCAATCCGCTGACCGCGCTGGGCATGGTCGCCACGATGCGTCTCGAGGGCCACACCGCCCTGGTGCATACCGCCGCCGCGTCGAATCTCGGCCAGATGCTGAACAAGATCTGCCTCAAGGACGGGGTCCAGCTGGTCAATATCGTGCGCAGCCGCGAGCAGACCCACATCCTCACCGACATCGGCGCGACCCATGTGGTCGACTCCACCTCGGCCACTTTCATGGACGACCTCACCAACGCCTTGGTCGAGACCGGCGCGACGCTTGCCTTCGACGCCATCGGCGGCGGCAAGCTGGCCAGCCAGATCCTGGCCTGCATGGAGGTTGCGGCGAACAAGCGGGCCACGGTTTACAGCCGCTACGGATCCACGGTGCACAAGCAGGTTTATATCTACGGCGGCCTCAACACCGGCCCCACCGAGCTTGCCCGCAGCTACGGCATGATCTGGGGCCTCGGCGGCTGGTTGCTGACGCCGTTCCTGATGAAGATCGGCGCGGCAGAGGGCCAGAAACTGCGCGAGCGCGTGGCCGCCGAGCTGAAGACCACCTTCGCCAGCCACTACACCGCCGAGATCAGCCTGGCCGAGGCGCTCCAACTCGACACCATCGCCGCCTACAACAAGCGCGCGACCGGCGAGAAGTACCTGATCAACCCCAACAAGGGCCTGGGCTAGGTCCGGCGCCTCTCGACATGTCCCATGCCTGACGCGGTTCCCGATCCGTACGACGCAGCGGTGCAGCAGTGCATTTCCCGGCTGCGCAACA
>JANXXA010000210.1 GCA_025350885.1 Phenylobacterium sp. | reverse complement strand
AGAACGGCGGCTGCGCCGGCCAGGAATATGTCCTGGAATATGCCACCGCCGCGGCGCCCCTGGACGAGGTGGTCGAGGATCACGGGGTCACGATCCTGATCGAGCCCAAGGCCGTGCTGTTCCTCATCGGCACCGAGGTCGACTACGATGTCACCCGCCTGTCGGCCAAGTTCGTATTCCGCAATCCGAACGAAACCGACGCCTGTGGTTGCGGCGAGAGCGTCACCATCGCCCCGGCTGCGAACCCGGCCGCGCCGGAGTAGTCGCGGTGGCGAGAATGCCGCGCTATGCTTGCGGCATGCCTGGGGACTGAACCATGACCGAAGATCAGGAACTTCGCCGCGAGGCGGAACGCCGCGCCGACGCCAAGCTGAGTTTCCGCGCCCACCTGATGGCCTATGCCGTGGTCAATGGCGGCCTGGTGCTGATCAACCTGGTGACCTCGCCCGGCTATTTCTGGGCGATCTGGCCGATGTTCGGCTGGGGCCTGGGTCTGGTGGCGCATGGCATCGGCGTCTACCACTACATCGGCGGGCTGCGGGAACGCGCCATCGAGGCCGAGATCCAGCGGCTGCGGGCACGACTCTAGCCCCTACGACTGCGCCTCAAGGTCTCGGCGCCGAGGGCGGCGGAAGCGATGATCAGCGGCAGGATGTAGTAGACCAGCCGGTAGCCGAGGAACGCGGCCGCCAGCGCCGCAGCGTCGATCCCCGGCAACAGCGCGGCCATCGCGCTCTCAAACACCCCGGCGCCGCCGGGAATCGACGAGGCCAGTCCGGCGATGCAGGCCACCGCGTAGGCGCCGATAAAGGTGAGGTAGGTCGGGCCGCCGGCGGGCAGAAGAATCCACAGGATTGCCGCGGCAATGGCGTTGTCGACTACCCCCAGGACGAGTTGCGCGACGGCATCGCCGAAGCTGGGCAACACGATAGCTCGCCCGAACACGGCGACCGGCTGTCGCCGGATCGCGCAAAGTCCGACATAGCCGAACGCGCCCGCCATCAGCACGCCGCCCAGAATTCGCGCGACAGTGGGCGGGATAGCCGTGTGCGCCAGATCGGCGGAAGATGCCAACAACAGGCCCGCGCCGGACAGGGCGCCGAGGCCCACGCCGAACGCAACTCCGGCAAACAGCGTCGTGCCGGCTACCTGGGTCAGGCTGACGCCGTACCGCTCATAGAATCTGGCGCGGATCGCCCCGGACACCAGCAGGTTCGCGCCGAGCGCGTGGGCGATGGCGTTGGCCAGAAACGAGCCCACCTGGGTCGCGGCCAGAGGCGGCCGGGCGCCGGTCCAGCGCAGGCCGACCCATTCGATGGCGCCCATCAGCAGGAAGCTCAGGGCCGACAACAGCAGCGCCATGATGATCGCGCGCGAACCCCAACCCGCCATCGCAGCGCTGACAGCCACAAGGCTGAGCCCGTGGAATTCCCGCCACAACACCCACCCCGCGGCAACCAGTAGCAGCGGCGGTGCAACTCGCACGGCGAGACGCACGGCTTGCGTCAGGCGTGAACGGCGAGGGCTGGCGTCAGTCTGGGACAAGATATTCCGCAGTCTCCAGTGAGTCGGTGACCGCGGCTCCCATGCGTGAGCCGAGCCCCATCAAGCCCCAAGGTCGGCAACCCAATCTGGTTCCCGCGGGTTTATCCGAGCCAACGTTTCGTCAGGAGCCATCGCATGTCCCGCAAGCAGACCGAACAGGAGGCCCGACGCGCCTTCAGCCACGGGTCCGGCGGCGCCAACGCCGACATGGCCGTTGAAGCCGCGCCCGTCCACGAGGACCGGCACATCGACGTCCCCCATGCTCGCGAGGTCGAGCCGCTGAAGGCTGGCGAGAAGCACGATCATATGGCCGCCCGTGAGAAGTCGGCGGAAGACCGCCAGGAAGCCCTGCTCGACGAGGCGATCGAGGAGACTTTCCCCGGCAGCGACCCGATCAGCCCCAAGCATATCACCTGAACAATCAAGCCTCGGTGCGCAGCGCCTCGTAGGCTTCCTGCGCGGCCAGCCATTCCGCTTCGGCGGCCTCCACGGCGGCCTGAGCGGCGGTGCGCCGGAGCCCGAGGCTCGCGGCCTTGCCAGGATCCTTGGAAAACATCGCGGGATCGGTGAGGGCGCGGTCGATTTCCGTGAGCGCGACCGTGGCGCGGCCAAGCGCGGCCTCCGCGGCCTCGGCGCGGCGGCGCGCCGTGCCAGTCGGAACCTTGG
>JANXXA010000162.1 GCA_025350885.1 Phenylobacterium sp. | reverse complement strand
GTCAACCGCATCGCCGCCGGCGAGGTGGTGGAACGCCCGGCGAGCGCGGTCAAGGAGCTGGTGGAAAACGCCCTGGACGCCGGGGCGACCCGGGTCGAGGTGCAGGCCGATGGCGGCGGCCTGAGCCGCATCCTGGTGGCTGACGACGGCCAGGGTCTGGCCGCCGATGAGCTGTCGCTGGCTATCGAGCGGCACGCTACCTCCAAGCTCAGCCCTGACGCGGCCGGCGACTACGACCTGCTGCACATCTCGACGCTGGGCTTTCGCGGCGAGGCCCTGCCGTCGATCGGCTCGGTGGCCCGGCTGTCGATCTCCAGCCGGGCGCGGATCCCGGACGGGAGCCAGGCCGACGCCCACGCGATCTTCGTCGAGGCTGGCGCCGTGGGCCCGGTCACACCCGCCGCCTTCCCCGATCCGCACGGCGCGCGGGTGGAGGTCCGCGACCTCTTCTACGCCACGCCGGCGCGGCTGAAGTTCATGAAGTCCGAGCGGGCCGAAGCCATGGCTATCGCCGAGGAGATCAAGCGCCAGGCGATGGCCCACGAGACCGTCGCCTTCAGCCTCGACCTCGACGGCCGGCGCACGATCCGCCTGCCGGCCGAGGCGCCGGGGCCTGACGGCCGGCTGGCCCGGCTGGCGGCGATCATGGGCCGAGAGTTTTCGGAGAACGCCATCGCACTGGACCACGAGCGCGAGGGCGTGCGGCTGTCGGGGTTCGCCGGCCTGCCGACCTACAACCGCGGCAACGCGGGCCACCAGTATCTGTTCGTCAACGGCCGCCCAGTGCGCGACCGACTGCTCCAAGGTGCGCTCAGAGCCGCCTACGCCGACTTCCTCGCCCGCGACCGACACCCGCTGGCGGCGCTCTATATCGAGCTCGATACGGCCTATGTGGACGTCAACGTCCACCCCGCCAAGGCCGAGGTCCGGTTCCGCGACCCGGGCCTGGTGCGCGGCTTGATCATCGGCGGTCTGCGCCACGCGCTCGCCGGCGCGGGGCACCGGGCCTCGACCACCGTCTCCAGCGCCGCGCTGGGCGGGTTCCGGCCCGGCGGCTACAGCCCGCCGTCGTCGTCCGCCGGCTATTCGGCTTGGCGACAGGGGGGCTGGCAGCCGTCTGCGCTGGCCGCTGCCGTGCAGTCAATCCCCGGCCTGACCGAAGTCTCCGCCCGCGCCGAACCGCATTGGGACTATGGGGAGGCTGGCGTGAGCGAGGATGGCGGACCCGCCCCGCTGTTAGATCCGGTCGATTTCCCGCTGGGCGCGGCGCGGGCCCAGGTGCACGAGACCTATATCGTCGCCCAGACCCGTGACGGGGTGGTCATCGTCGATCAGCACGCCGCCCACGAGCGGCTGGTCTATGAACGGATGAAGCACGAGATGGCCGACGGCGGCGTCATGCGCCAGGCGTTGCTGCTGCCGGAGGTGGTCGAGCTGGATCCTGCCGAAGCCGAGCGGGTCTGCGCTAAGGCTGAAGAGCTTGCGGCGCTGGGCCTGATGGTCGAGCCGTTCGGGCCGGGCGCGGTGCTGGTCCGCGAGACCCCGGCGCTGCTAGGCGAGACCGACGTTCAGGGTCTGGTCCGCGACATCGCCGACGATCTGGCCGAGAACGGCCAAGCGCTGGCGCTGAAGGAACGGTTGGAGGACGTCTGCTCGACCATGGCCTGCCACGGCTCGGTCAGGGCCGGCCGCAGGCTGGCGGCGGCTGAAATGAACGCGTTGCTGCGCCAGATGGAGGCCACGCCCCACTCCGGCCAGTGCAACCACGGCCGCCCGACCTATGTGGAACTGAAGCTGGCCGACATCGAGCGGCTGTTCGGGCGGCGCTAGAGCATCCAACGGCTGAGATGAATCGAATGTGATCGCGGGTGGGATTCCCTGGCGCTTTGGAATGGTGAGTCCATGGGGCCTCTGAGTCGGGAGGGATCATGGGCGCGGCGCATTCGGACGACCTTCGTGAGCGTGTTGTGGCCGAGGTGGCGGCTGGGAAGTCCCGACGCCAGGCGGCGGCGCATTTTCGGGTGAGCGCGTCTTCGGCGATCCGGTGGGTGGAGCTGGAGGGTGAGACGGGCAAGGTCAGTCCGCGCCAGCGGGGAGGCAAGAGCCGCTCGCCGCTGGAGGCTCACAAGGACTGGCTGACCTCGTTGGTGTTGGCGCAGCCGGATCTGACGCTTGAGGCCATGGTGCTGCGGATCGATGTCGAGCTGGGGCTGAAGACCTCGGACGCCTCGCTGTGTCGCTTTTTCAGACGTCACCGGGTCAGCTTCAAAAAAAACCCTGCACGCGGCCGAGCAGGACCGGCCGGACGTGGCCGCCGCCCGCCAGAACTGGAAAGCCGGCCAGGCGGGTCTTGATCCGACCAAGCTGGTTTTTATCGACGAGACCGGAGCCAACACCAAGATGACCCGCGCCCACGGGCGGTGCGCGGTCGGCCAGCGGCTCATCTGTAAGACGCCCTGGGGTCACTGGAAGTCCACCACCTTCACCTGCGGCCTGCGCTGCACAGGTCTGGTCGCGCCATGGGTGCTCGACGGACCCATGAACGGTGACGCCTTCCGCGTCTACGTCGAGCGCGTCCTGGCGCCCACGCTCTCGCCCGGCGACATCGTCGTGATAGACAACCTCAGCAGCCACAAGGTCGATGGGGTCCGCCAAGCCATCGAGGGTGCGGGCGCCACCCTCTCCTATCTGCCGCCCTACTCCCCCGACCTGAACCCCATCGAACTCGCCTTCGCCAAGCTGAAGGGCCTCCTCAGAAAGGCTGCGGAACGAACCGTCGAGGACCTGTGGCGCAGGATCGGCATCCTCCTCGACGACTTCACGCCAGCGGAATGCCTCAACTACTTCATCCACGATGGATATGCGTCAACTTGAGCGTCGAACGCTCTAGCGGACGGTCACGCGCCTTCGAAACGGAGGAAGTAGACCCGCGCCGCGCCATAGCCGCGAACGTCCAGCATCTCGTAGCCTGGCGCGCTGACGTCGGGCTCGCCCACGCCGCGTTCGAACACCACGATGGCGCCGGGCGCAAGCCAGGTTCCGGCGGCGAGCTTTTCCAACGCCTGTTCGCCGAGTCCCCTGGCGTAGGGCGGGTCGAGGAAGGCCAGATCGAACGGAGGACCGTCGCCGCCGGGAAGCATCCCCGGGTCGGTGGCGTCGCGGCGGTGGACGCGGGTGGCTCCGAACAGGCCCCCGTCTGGCGACAGGGCCTCGATGTTGCGACGGATGGCGCCGCGCGCGGCCTCGTCGGTCTCGACGAACAGGCAGAACGCCGCCCCTCTAGACAGGGCTTCCAGACCCAGCGCGCCGGAACCGGCGAAAAGGTCGATGACGCGTGCGTCGCGGACCCCCGTCGACCAGGAAGCATGCTCAAGAATGTTGAAAATCGCCTGGCGCGCGCGGTCGGAGGTTGGCCGGACGGCCGCGCCCATCGGGGTGACCAGTGCTTTGCCGCGGAAGCTGCCGGAGCCGATACGCATAGCTGCAAGCCTTCCCGCCAGCGGCCTTGCCCCGCCCGCGCCTTCGATCCAAGCTTTCGGGACAACAATCAAGGGAGGCCGCGTGATGAGTCTGGTCAGCATCGAGCGTCGCCGCGGCGCGGCTGTCGTCACCTATGCCAATCCGCCCTACGGGACCATGACCGGCGTCGGGGCCCAGGAGATGCTGGATAAGGTCCGCCCGCTGACCGAGGATCCCGCCGTGCGCTCGATCATCATCACCGGCGGCGTGCCGGGGATCTTCATCCGCCACTACGACGTGGGCGAGCTTTCCATCGCCAGCGACGCGGCCACGGACACCGCCCCGCCTCCGCCGGACTGGGACGGGCGCGCCGCCGGCGGTTATCTCGCGCTGGTGGATGTCATCGCCGAGGCGCCCAAGCCCGTGATCGCGGCTATCAACGGCCTGTGCATGGGCGGCGGTTTCGAGCTTGCGCTGGCCTGCGACCTACGCATCGCCGGTCCCGGCGTCGAGGCCATCGGCCTGCCGGAGACCCGGGTCGGCATCTTCCCGGGCGGCGGCGGAACCCAGCGGCTGCCGCGGGTGGTGGGCGAGGCCAAGGCGTTGGAGATCATCCTGCGCGGCCTGACGTTCTCCTCCGAGGAAGCACTACGCATCGGCGCTGTCCACGAGATCGCCGCCGACCCATTGGCGCGCGCCTTGGAGATGGCGGCCGAGTGGGAGCAACGCGGGGCGGAGGGCTTGGCCTACGCCAAACGGCTCACCCGCGCCGCCCTGGACCGCCCGCTCGCGGAGGGCCTGGCCGACGAGCGCCGTTCGTTCCAGGCGGTGATGCGGACGGCTTCGGCCCGCGCGGGCCTGAAGGCGGGCCGGGCCCCCGCTTCGATCCAGGCGCTTTAGGTGTAGTCGCGGGTTTGCGCTTGGGCTTGGCCCAGCCGGCCTTGTATTCAATCTTCGCCGACGGTTCGCCGATCGGCGCCTTGCGCAGCCGCCGGGCAGGTTTGCCGGCGCGGCCCGCCGGCTTGCCGCCGCGATCAATCTCCACCGCCCCGCGCCTTGGCCCTGCGGCCACGGCGGCGGGCTTCTTCCACAAGGGCCGATCACCCTTGGGCAGGTTGGCCGGCGCGATGTGCTCGGCCAGCTGTTCGCGGATCACTCTTGGACCCACTTCCTCGACATCCCCGGGCATCAGCGTCCCCAGGACGAAGGGACCATAGGACAGGCGGATGAGGCGGTTGACCTTCAGGCCCAGCGCCTCCAGCACACGCCGCACTTCGCGGTTCTTGCCCTCGGCCAGCACCACGGTGATCCACAGGTTGGCGCCTTGCGGACCTTCCTTGGCCTTGTCGAGGTGGGCGTCGATCGCGCCATAGTGGACGCCCTCGACGGTGATGCCGGCCTTCAGGGTGTCGAGCTTTTCCTGGGTCACCCGGCCACGCGCGCGGGCGCGATAGCGGCGGACGATGCCGGTGGCCGGCATTTCCAGGGCGCGGGCCAGGCCGCCGTCATTGGTCAACAGCAGCAGGCCCTCGGAATTGATGTCCAGGCGGCCTACCGAGATCAACCGCGGCAGGCCGGCGGGCAGGGCGGCGAACACCGTCGGGCGCCCCTGCGGGTCGTTGTGGCTGGTCACCAGGTCGATCGGCTTATGATAGCGAAAGAGGCGCGCGGGCTCGGCCTCGGTGACCACGGCGCCGTCGACCGTCAGGATGTCTCCCCGCTCGACCTTGACCGCCGGCGTGGTCAGGACCTTGCCGTTCAGCGCCACGCGGCCGGCCTCGATCAACCGCTCGACCTCGCGGCGCGAGGCAACCCCGGCCCGGGCCAGCATCTTGGCCACCCGGTCGCCTCCGGATTCGGCGCCGCCTACGTCGGGTCGATCGTGTTCGTGGCGACCGGGCTGCACGCGTCCCCCGGCGCGGTGCTGCTCGTGCTCGCCGCCGGGGCTCGACTGTCGGCGTACATCGGGGCCACGGTCGGCGAGCTCGGGTTCCTGCGCGGGTTCTGGGTCTACGGCGCACGGCGGCTCGCGTGGCTCGAGGATTACGCGG
>JANXXA010000148.1 GCA_025350885.1 Phenylobacterium sp. | reverse complement strand
CCGATATCGGCGTCGCCCGCGAGGTGTTCGAGGGGCTCTGCGCCCGGGTCGCCGGCGCCGCGCGCGCGCTGAGCCGCGCCCACGAGCGCGCCCTGCTAGCCGGGGCGGCCGAAACCGGGACCGCCGTGCGGCGGCTCACCGAGGCGGCCGGGGTGATCGAGCGGGTGCTGATCGAGGCCGGGGAGGCTGAAGCCTGCGTGGACGCCGCCGCCCAGGCGTTCGACTTCGAGCCCGCGCGCCTGGAGAAGGCCGAAGAGCGCCTGTTCGACCTGCGCGGTCTGGCCCGCAAGCTGGCCGTCAGCGTCGAGGAGTTGCCGACCCTGCGCGTCCGTTTCGCGGAGCGGTTGCGCGCGGTGGAGACTTCCGAGCATGCGCTTACGGCTGCTGAGGCCGCGCTGGACGCCGCGCGTGACGCCTACCTGGCCGCCGCCGGCCAGCTGTCTTCCGAGCGAACGGCGGCCGGCGAACGGCTGGCCAAGGCGGTGATGGCCGAACTCGGCCCGCTCAAGCTCGACAAGGCCCGCTTCCGTGTCGCCGTGATGGCGCTGGCCGAGGACAAGGCGGGCCCCACCGGCCTCGACCGTGTGGCTTTCGAGATCGCCACCAACCCGGGCGCCCCGTTCGGCGACCTGGGCGCCATCGCCTCGGGCGGAGAACTGGCGCGCTTCGCTCTGGCGCTGAAGGCGGCGCTGGCCGGGCGTGGCGGCGGACCCCAGCCGCTGATGATCTTCGACGAGGTGGACCAGGGCGTCGGCGGCGCGGTCGCCGACGCCGTCGGCCTGCGGCTGAAGCGCCTGGCGGTGGAAACCCAGGTGCTGGTGGTCACCCACTCCCCCCAGGTCGCGGCCCGCGCCGACGCGCACTGGCGGATCGCCAAGGCCGGGGAGGGAGACCGCGTCCGCACCTTGGTCGAGACCCTGGCCGCCGCCGACCGCGAGGAAGAGATTGCCCGCATGCTCGCCGGCGCCGAAGTCACCGACGCGGCCAGGGCCGCGGCGCGGGCGCTGATGGAGGTTTAGGGCAGGGCTTGCGGACTATACGGAAATTCCGTATACACTGAAGAGGGCTTTGACTTGGACTTCGAGTGGGATCCCGGAAAGGCCGCTTCGAACGAACGGAAGCACGATGTTCGATTTGACGCAGCGATTGAGGTATTCCTGGATGGAGATCGTCTGGACGCCGATGTCACCCGCGAAGGCGACGGAGAAGATCGCCGGAAAGTTGTCGGTCTGGTCAACGGCCGCCTGCTGACGTTGGTCTACACACGACGCGGCCAGGCTGTCCGGGTGATTTCGGCTCGACCTGCGAACGCCCAGGAGGGCAGGCGATATGACGATCGTTAAGTTCACGCTCGATCCTGATAACCCCCAGGGGTTTACCGACGAGGAACTGGCACGGCTTTCCGCCCTGACCGAGGAACAGATCAACGCGGCGGCGCTGTCGGATCCTGACAATCTTCCGCTGACCGAGGAAGAACTCGACCGCATGGTCGAGGCGAGGTTCGTCCGTCGTGTGCGCGAGGGCACGGGCCTAAGCCAGGTGAAGTTCGCCGAAGCCTACCAGATCAATCTCGGCCGGTTGCGCGACCTTGAGCAGGGGCGCACGCGGCCCGACAGCGCCCTTCGCGCCTACTATGCGGTCATCGCCCGGCGGCCGGATGTTGTCAGCGAATGCCTGGCGTCCGCGGGCGTCTGAACGGGTGACATCCCTTCGCCCCCCAGCCGAGCTCACCGAGGCCCAGGCCGTCGATGAATTGACGCGGCTGGCCGACCAGATCGCCGCCCACGATGTCCGCTACCATCAGCAGGACGACCCGACGGTCTCCGACGCCGACTACGATGCGCTGAAGCGGCGCAACCAGGAGATCGAGGCCCGGTTTCCGCACCTGGTGCGCGAGAATTCGCCGTCGCTGCGAGTGGGCGCCGAGCGGTCCGCGCAGTTCCAGCCGGTTGAGCATGGCGCGCCGATGCTCAGTCTCGACAATGCCTTCTCCGACGCGGACGCCGTCGATTTCGACGCCCGCATCCGGCGGTTCCTCAAGCTCGCGGCCGACGAGACGGTGGGCTATACGGCGGAACCGAAGATCGACGGCCTGTCGTGCTCCATCCGCTACGAGCAGGGCGTCCTGACCCAGGCCGCGACGCGCGGGGACGGGCGCGTCGGCGAAGACGTCACCCAGAACGTGCGCACCATCGCCGGCATCCCCAAACGGCTGTCCGGAGCCGGCTGGCCCACCGTGATCGAGGTGCGGGGCGAGATCTACCTGGGCCACGAGGCGTTTGGCGCTCTTAACACGGCGGCGACGGCGGCGGGGACCAAGACCTATGCCAATCCGCGCAATGCCGCGGCTGGCTCGCTGCGCCAGATCGACCCGAAGATCACCGCTGCCCGGCCCTTGAGCTTCTTCGCCTACGCCTGGGGCCTGATCGACCAGCCGTTCGCCCAGACACAGTGGCAGGCCCTGGCCAGCCTCAAGGCCTGGGGTTTCCAGACCACCCCGCAGAGCCGGCGGGTGGAGAACGCCGCCGGCCTGCTGGCCGCCTACGCCGAGATGGAGGCCCTGCGGCCGCGGCTCGCCTATGACATCGACGGCGTGGTCTACAAGGTCGACCGCCTGGACTGGCAGCAGCGGCTGGGTTTCGTCACCCGCACGCCACGCTGGGCGGTAGCGCGCAAGTTTCCGGCGCAGCAGGCGCGCACCGTGCTGGAGGCCATCGACATCCAGGTCGGTCGCACCGGGGCGATCACCCCGGTTGCACGGCTGCGCCCGGTGACGGTGGGCGGCGTCGTGGTTGAGAACGCCACCCTGCACAACGCCGACGAGATCGCGCGCAAGGACATCCGTGTCGGCGACACCGTGATCCTGCAGCGCGCCGGCGACGTGATCCCGCAGATTGTCAGCGTCGTGCGGGATGAGCCGCGCGGGCCCGAGCCCTACGTCTTCCCGACCCACTGCCCC
>JANXXA010000131.1 GCA_025350885.1 Phenylobacterium sp. | reverse complement strand
ATCAGGTCCAGGTTGATCGAGCGGACGCCAGCCTCGCGCAGCCAGCCGACGCCGGCCTCGATCTCCTCGATCGTGTCGTGGCGGTTGACGGCGGCCTGCACCTTGGGGTCGAGGTTCTGGACGCCCAGGCTGGCGCGGCTGAGGCCGTGAGAGGCCGCAGCCATCACCCAGTCGCGCGTGAGCACGGCCGGATCGAGTTCCGCGGCGACTTCCGCGTCGGCGGCGAAGCTGAATCTCTCCCGCAGCGCCCCGAAAATGGCGGCGAGTTCCGGCGCGCTCAGCATGTTGGGCGTGCCGCCGCCCAGGTGCACGGCATTGGTCGTCAACCGGGCCGGTAACACGGCTGCCAGCAGGTCCAATTCCGCCAGCATCAGCTGGACGTAGTCGCCGATCGGCTTGCGGTCGTTTATCGCGCGGGTATTGCACCCGCAGTACCAGCAGAGCCGGGCGCAGAAGGGGATGTGCAGGTAGAGCGAGACCGCTTCGTCCGGCGCGAGCGCCGAGAGCCATCGGCGATAGGCCACCGGCGTCACGGCGGAGGTGAATTTCACGGCGGTGGGATAGCTCGTGTAGCGCGGCGCGCGCCCGTCATACTTGGTGATGAGCTGCGCTCTGCCGGGGGAAGTGGCGATGGCCTGGAACGTCATGGCCGATGCTTGCCTGACCTCAAAGCCGGGCGCAGTGACGAAGATCAAGCGGGCGCTTGCCGGCGATCATTCCGAGGCGCGCCCGCCAAGCCGGAGATCCACTGGATGCGAGAGCGCCCAGGATCGTGACCCTCGGGCCAACGTCGCAGAAAACTCGCGCTACGCTAACAGGGCCACGGCCGCACTGGCCGCCCACATCTTCGCAGCGGGCAAAAAACGCTGCGAATCGTGCGGACCGTCTCAAAATTTTCGGAAAAATCGGGGCGTCTTGGGCAGGCTTCGCCCTTCGCGGCGCTTACCATGCGCTTACCAGCGCGATTTTCGGGAAGTTTCCGGAGATTGGTGGTTCCCTCAACGCCTTGAAAACGTTGAGGGAACCATGGTGCCACGACAGGGATTCGAACCCTGGACCTCAGCCTTACCAAGGATGCGCTCTACCACTGAGCTATCGCGGCGAATGGCGAGGCGGGGCTATAGCTAACGCCGGGGGCCGCGTGAAGCCTTATTCCGCCGGGCGGTCCCTTGACGCGGCGGGCGCCGAGCCGCAACTCATGGCCATGCCGCCGGCCGACAAACCTCCTAAGCCGCCGGGCCCCGAGCGCGAGGCCAAGCTCGCCCAGGCCCTTCGCGCCAACCTGCGGCGGCGCAAGGCCGGCGCGCGTGAACCGGCCGCCACCGCCGGCCAAATGAAATCCGATGAGGAGGCCTGAGCGGGCCTTTGCGCGGCGCGGCGCCGCACGCTAGATAGCGATGCTGGCCCGCAACCCGCGACTGTTTCCCGGAAGCGCGGCCGTTTCGAAGGATCGGGATTGGATCGCATCGCCATCATCGGCGGCGCGCGGCTTGCGGGCGAGATCCCGATCAGCGGCGCCAAGAACTCGGCCATCAAACTGATGGCGGCGAGCCTGTTGACCGACGAGACCCTGCGGCTGACCAACATGCCCCGGCTGGCCGACACCCGGTTCCTGGGCAAGCTGTTGCAGCGGCTGGGAACCGAAGTCGTGGAATCGGTTGGCGAGGACGGTCCCGAGACGCTGTTGCGCACCGCGGAGATCACCTCAGGGTTCGCGCCCTATGACCTGGTCCGCCAGATGCGGGCCTCGTTCAATGTGCTGGGGCCGTTGTTGGCGCGTACGGGTCAGGCGAAGGTGTCGCTGCCGGGCGGTTGCACGATCGGCGCGCGGCCGGTTGACCTGCACCTGAAGGCGCTGGAGGCGCTCGGCGCGCGGATCGACCTGCATGAAGGCTACGTCTATGCCCAGGCGCCGCGCGGCCTGAAGGGCGGGCAGATCGACTTTCCGTTCAATTCCGTGGGCGCGACTGAGCACGCCATGCTGGCCGCGGTGTTGGCTGACGGCGAAACGACGATCACCAACGCCGCCTGCGAGCCGGAGCTGATCGACCTGGCCGACTGCCTCAACGCCATGGGAGCCAAGGTCAGCGGGGCGGGGACCCCGGTGATCCGCATCCAGGGGGTCGGCCGACTGCATGGCGCCACGCACGCGGTGATGCCCGACCGGATCGAAACCGGCACTTTCGCGGTCGCCGCGGCCATGGCTGGCGGCGAGGTGCGGCTGACCCGCACGCGCTGCGACTTCATCCAGGCGCTGATCGACAAGATGGTCGAGGCCGGCGTCGAGGTGACCCCGCACAACGACGGGCTGACGGTCAGGCGGAACGGCGGCCTGCTGAAGGCGGTGGAGATCGAGACCGGCGTTTATCCGGGGTTCGCCACGGACCTGCAGGCCCAGTTCATGGCGCTGATGACCCTGGCCGACGGCGAAAGCGTGATCAAGGAAACGATTTTCGAGAACCGCTTCATGCATGCCCCAGAACTGGCACGGCTGGGCGCCGAGATCACGGTCCAGGGCGGCGAGGCGCGGGTGCGCGGCATCGATCACCTGACCGGCGCCCAGGTGATGGCCACCGACCTGCGGGCTTCTGTCAGCCTGGTGATCGCTGGCCTGGCGGCGCGCGGCGAGACGATGGTGAACCGGGTCTACCACCTGGACCGCGGGTTCGAACGCCTCGAGGAGAAGCTCAGCGCCTGCGGCGCGCAGATCCGTCGCATCAAGGGCGATGGTGAGGGCGACGAGGACTGATTCGATGACCAGGACCGCGCCACTCCGCCTGCTGGCCCAGGACGCCGACGATCTGGCGGTGATTTCGGCGGCGATGCAGGACGCCGTGGCCAGGGTGGGCGACATTGCCTATGAGGCCAAGGGGCGCCTGCTGACCATCGCGTTCAACCGCTACTGCTGGGAATCCGATGG
>JANXXA010000078.1 GCA_025350885.1 Phenylobacterium sp. | reverse complement strand
GGCGAAGGCCCGCGCGAAGGCCGGCGCCAGGGTCTCGCCCGGCCGCACCCAGTCCAGGCCCATGACCTCGCCGGTCGAACGCATCTCCGGCCCCAGCACCGTGTCGACGCCGGCGAACCGGGCGAAGGGGAACACCGCCTCCTTCACCGCCACGTGGTCGTAAGGCTTCTCCACCAGGTCGAACTCGCTGAGCAGCCTGCCGGCCATCAGCTTGGCGGCGATGGCGGCCACCGGCCGGCCGATGGTCTTGGCGACGAAGGGCACCGTGCGGCTGGCGCGGGGATTGACCTCCAGCACGAAGATCCGGGGATGATCCGAATGCGGCTCCTCGATGGCGAACTGCACGTTCATCAGGCCGCGGACGTTCAGCGCGCGGGCCATCTTCTCAGTCTGGACCTTCAGCTCGGCGATGGTTTCGGGCTTCAGCGAGAACGGTGGCATCGAGCAGGCGGAGTCGCCCGAATGCACACCGGCCTCTTCAATGTGTTCCATGACGCCGGCCACGAACACCGCGCCTTCGGCGTCGCACAGGGCGTCGACGTCCACCTCGGTGGCGCGGCTCAGGTACTGGTCGATCAGGACCGGGCTGTCGCCGGAGACCTGCACGGCGGTGGTGATGTAGCGCTCGAGCTGCTCGTCGTCGCGGACGATCTCCATGGCCCGGCCGCCCAGCACATAGGATGGCCGGATCACCACCGGGTAGCCGACCTGATGGGCGCCGGCGAAGGCTTCGTCGCGGCTGCGGGCGATGGCGTTGATCGGCTGGGCGATGTCGAGCCTATGCAACAGCTGCTGGAACCGCTCGCGATCCTCGGCCAGGTCGATGGCGTCGGGGGAGGTGCCGAGGATCGGGATCCCTGCGTCCTCCAGCGGCTGCGCCAGTTTCAGCGGCGTCTGGCCGCCGAACTGCACGATGACCCCCAGCAGGGTCCCGTTCGACTGCTCCACATGGATCAGCTCAAGCACGTCCTCGGCCGTCAGCGGCTCGAAATACAGCCGGTCCGACGTGTCGTAATCCGTTGAAACGGTTTCTGGATTACAGTTCACCATGATCGATTCCACGCCGATCTCGGCCAGCGCGAAGGCGGCGTGGCAGCAGCAATAGTCGAACTCGATCCCCTGGCCGATGCGGTTGGGCCCGCCGCCCAGGATGATCGCCTTGCGGGCGGCCGTTGGCTCGCTCTCGCAGTCGGGCGCCTGGCCGAGCGCGCCGGTTTCATAGGTCGAATACATGTAGGGCGTCTCGGCCCGGAACTCGCCGGCGCAGGTGTCGATGCGCTTGTAGACAGGCCGCACGCCCAGCGCGCGCCGATCCTGGCGCACCCGGGCTTCCGTGGCGCCGCTCAGCATCGCCAGCCGGGCGTCGGAGAACCCCTGGCTCTTGAGCGCTCGCATCGCATGCGCCGTGGCGGGCAGGCCGTTGGCGCGGACGCGGGCCTCCTCGGCGACCAGCTCCTCGATCTGCCGCAGGAACCAGGGCTCGTAGGAACAGGCCGCGTGGATGTCCTCGACCGACAGCCCATGGCGGAAGGCCTGGGCGATCACCCGCAGCCGATCCGGCGTCGGCTGGCCCAGGGCGCGGACCACGGCGGCGTGGCCCATCTCCGGATTGCCGGCGTTTTCGATCTCCACCTCATCCAGACCGCAGAGACCCGTCTCCAGGCCGCGCAGGGCCTTCTGCAGGCTTTCCTTGAAGGTGCGGCCGATGGCCATCACCTCGCCCACCGACTTCATCGAGGTGGTCAGGTGCGGCTCTGCGCCGGGATATTTCTCGAAGGCGAAGCGCGGGATCTTGGTGACCACATAGTCGATGGAGGGCTCGAACGAGGCGGGCGTGGCGCCGGTGATGTCGTTCATCAGCTCATCGAGCGTGTAGCCCACCGCCAGCCGGGCCGCGACCTTGGCGATGGGAAACCCCGTGGCCTTGGACGCCAGCGCCGAGGAGCGCGACACCCGGGGATTCATTTCGATGACCACCATGCGGCCGTCGGCGGGGTTGACCGCGAACTGCACGTTCGACCCGCCGGTCTCCACCCCGATCTCGCGCAGCACGGCGATCGAGGCCGCGCGCATCCACTGGTATTCCTTGTCGGTCAGGGTCAGCGCCGGGGCGACGGTAATCGAATCGCCGGTGTGGACCCCCATCGGGTCGATGTTCTCGATGGAGCAGACGATGATGCAGTTGTCCGCACGATCGCGGACCACCTCCATCTCGTACTCCTTCCAACCCAGCACGCTCTCCTCGATCAGCACCTCGGTGGTGGGCGACAGGTCCAGGCCGCGTTCGACGATCTCGCGGAATTCCTCGATGTTATAGGCGATGCCGCCGCCGGTGCCGGCGAGCGTGAAGCTGGGCCGCACGATCGCCGGCAGGCCGACAAACTCCAGCCCGACCAGCGCCTCGTCCAGGGTATGGGCGGCCTTGGACTTGGGGCTTTCCAGCCCGATGGCGTCCATGGCGTTGCGGAACTTCTGGCGATCCTCGGCCTTGTCGATGA
>JANXXA010000074.1 GCA_025350885.1 Phenylobacterium sp. | reverse complement strand
GTTCGTCGACACCGCGCCGCTGCTGGAAAAACCGCTGGCCGAGCAGGCGGGTGTCGGCTGGCAGGGCAAGCACACCAACTTGGTCAGCCGCGACTTCGGCTCCTGGCTGTTCCTGGGGTCGATCCTGACCACGCTCGACCTCGCGCCGGACGCGCCCGAGCCCATGTCCTGCGGAACCTGGCACGCCTGCCTGGACGTCTGCCCGACCAACGCTTTCCTGCAGCCGTTCCAGCTCGATGCGCGCCGCTGCATCTCCTACCTGACTATCGAGCTCAAGGGGCCGATCCCGCACGAATTCCGCGAGGCGTTGGGAAATCGGATCTATGGCTGCGACGACTGCCTGGCCGTCTGCCCCTGGAACAAGTTCGCCGCCGTGGCCCGCGAACAGAAGCTGGCCGCCCGCGAAGCTCTGCGCGCGCCGTCGCTGGCCGAACTCGCCGGCCTGGACGACGCGGCGTTCCGCGCCCTGTTCGCCAAGAGCCCGGTCAAGCGTATCGGCCGCGACCGCTTCGTCCGCAACGTCCTCTACGCCATCGGCAACTCCGGTGAGCCCGCGCTGGCGGCGGAGGCCGAGAGGTTGCTGGATGACCCCGCTCCCGTCGTTCGCGGGGCCGCGGTCTGGGCGCTGGGGCGGCTGCTCGATAGAGAGGCGTTCGAGGGGCTGCGCCGGTCAGATGTCGATGCATCCGTCGTCGAGGAGTGGGCGCGGGGGCCTTCCCGCGATACGGGGGAAGACGTGAAAGCTAGAAACTCACCGCCGCCATATCTCTAAGCCTTGGCAGCACCCTATCCTTCTCGCTCAGCACCGGGTCGCCTTCGAGCGGCCAGGCGATGGCCAGGTCGGGGTCGTTCCAGATCAGGCCGCCCTCGAGGCTCGGGGCATAGTCGCCGTCGACCTTGTAGAACAGCTCGGTGTCGTCGGTCAGAGTGACGTAGCCGTGGGCGAAGCCGCGGGGGATCCAGATCTGCTCGCCGGCCTCGGCGGTGAGCGTGGCGCCCACCCACTGGCCACAGGTCGCCGAACCCGGCCGGATGTCGACCGCCACTTCGTAGATCGCGCCCTTCAGTACCCGGACCAGCTTGCCCTGGGCGTGCGGGGCGGTCTGGAAATGCAGTCCGCGCAGGGTGCCCTTGCGGGCGTTGAACGCCTGGTTGTCCTGCACGAACGCGGTGGCGACGCCGGCGGTGAGCAGGGCCTTGTGGCTCCAGGTCTCGGCGAACCAGCCGCGCGCATCGCCATGCCGCCGGGGCGTGATAAGCAGGACCTCGGCCAGGGCCAGGGGCGTAATCGTCGTCATGGGGCCCCGGATGGGTGGGAGTGAGCTTTCGGATGGCGCGCGGCGCGGCGATTGGCAAGCCCCCCAGGGTCCGGGCGACCCCGAGGATCAGCCTCATCGTGGTGGTCTACGAAAGCGGGCCGACGCTGGCGCGGTGCCTGGCCTGCGTGGCCGGCCAGACCTTCACCGACTATGAGATTATCCTGATCGACAACGCCTCCAGCGACCAAGTGGCGCAGGCCGCGGCGGTGGCCGATCCGGCGATCCGGCTGATCGAGAACGCCGAGAACCGGGGGTTCGCCGCGGCGGTGAACCAGGGCGCGGAGGCGGCGCGCGGACGCTGGCTGGCCCTGCTCAACCCCGACGCCTTCGCCCAGCCGGACTGGCTGGCCAGACTGACGGCGGCGGCCGAGGCGAACCCCGCCGTCGGCTGCTTCAGCTCGCGGCAGCTGATGGCCGACGATCCGATGCGGCTCGACGGCCTCGGCGACGTCATGTCGCTCGCCGGTTATCCGTTCCGCGGCGGATTCGGTCACCGCGACCCCGGCCCGCTTGAGCCCGGCTGGGTGTTTTCCGCCTGTGGCGGGGCGATGCTGATCGACCGCGAGCTGTTTCTGCGGCTCGGTGGCTTTGACGAGCGGCTGTTCTGCTACTGCGAGGACGTGGACCTGGGCTATCGCCTGCGGCTGGTCGGCCAGCCGACCCTGCTGGTCCCCGACGCCGTGGTGCGCCACGTCGGCTCGGCCTCCACCGGAGGGCGACGCAGCGATTTCGCCGTCTTCCATGGCACTCGCAACCGCCTCTGGGTATTCGTCAAGAACACCCCGCCGGTGCTGTTCTGGCTGACCCTGCCGCTGCATATCGCCGCGACCCTGGTGTTGTTCACGCGCCACGCGACGCGGGGCGAGATCGCCGCGCCGGTGCGCGGGCTGGCCGCCGGCCTGCGCCACATCGGTGTGGCGCTTGGGGCCCGTCGCGAGGCTCAGGCCACCCGCACCGTCGGCTCGTGGCAAATTGCCCGCGCGATGACCTGGAACCCGCTGGACTTGCTGCTGCGCCGAGCTTTCGTTCAGCGCCCTTCCTAGTGGAGCGTGCGATCCGCGCCCGACTTCGCGACCGCCTTTCGCCGTTTGCGCGCCGCCATGTTCAGCCCCTCGACCAGGCCGGAAAACGCCATCGCGGCATAGATGTAGCCCTTGGGCACGTGCACCCCGAACGCGTCGGCGATCAGGGTCGCGCCGATCATCAGCAGGAACCCCAGCGCCAGCATGACCACGCTGGGGTTGTCATGGATAAATCGGGCCAGCGGGCCGGAGGCCAGCAGCATCACGGCCACGGCGACGATTACCGCGGCCATCATGATCGG
>JANXXA010000071.1 GCA_025350885.1 Phenylobacterium sp. | reverse complement strand
CCAAGGTGGCATGACCCTTCTTGTCCAGCAGGTCGTCGGTGGGTTCGGGGTCCATTGTGTGGTGGATTTCGCTGGTCGCCTTCCACACCAGGAACAGGCCGCCCGCCAAGAGGATCAGGTCGCGCCAGGAAAACGCCAGATCGACCACGGGATGCCCGTCGCCGCCGAGCGGGACGGCAAACGGCAGGACGATCACCGCCCGGGTCAGGCTGACGATGAACGCCAGCGTCGACAGCAGCGCCAGTCGCAGCACCAGCGCCAGGCCGATACCGATGCGCCGCGCCTGGACCCGGCGGTCCGGCGGCAGCCTGTTGGAGAGGATCGAGACGAACACCAGGTTGTCGACGCCCAGCACCACCTCCATGACGATCAGGGTCGCAAGCGCCACCCACGCCTCCGGACTGACCAGCAGCGCGGTGATCGTGCTCATGAACGACGTCCCTTATGGTCTGCGCCTGGCGACTCGCGCGGCGAGGTCAGCCTCGCGGCCTTCTAGCCTATTCGCCGGGCCGGGCCAGGGTCCGG
Organism: Phenylobacterium sp.; assembly: GCA_025350885.1. Taxonomy (GTDB): domain Bacteria; phylum Pseudomonadota; class Alphaproteobacteria; order Caulobacterales; family Caulobacteraceae; genus Phenylobacterium. Next base: position 3,942 of record JANXXA010000071.1, on the reverse strand, counting down.
CGAAGCGCCCGAAATCCGGGCGCCGGGCGGGCGAGGCGCCCGGATCGCGAACTTGTGAACCGAATTGGGGCATTTTTCGCGTGTGGCGCGAAGACCAGAGCCGGCTGCGCGAGCTCTTATTTCAGCACATTTCATTCGCGTGATCGAAGGTCCCGAACTTCGCGGATCGTGATCTCCAAAGTTAGAGCTATCATTTTAGACAGATACTTTGACGCCTTGAAGTGTCAGGGTGCGGCAATGACATCTTGAATGTCGCGACGTGATTGTCAGCTTTTGCTTGTCAACTCTCGAAAGTTGTAACTATTCGGCGGTCGTCCCGCAGCGATCTTGCGATAGACGCGCCGCGACGCACCGTCTCGCTCGTCTAAACCCTCTTTTCACTTAATCCCCGATAGGGTTATCTCTCAGTCGAGATTGCGTCGGGGAGTTTTCCTAACATGCTTAAGCGGACGAGGACCCTTCTGGGTTCCCTAGCCGTCGCGGCCGTTATGAGCCTCGCGCCCACCGCCGGTGGGGCGCTCGCCGACACCTATTGGCAGTGTGTTCCGTTTGCACGCCTGATCTCTGGAATCCAGATCTTCGGCGACGCCTACACCTGGTGGCAGCAGGCGTTGGGCAAGTATGATGTCGGCTTCCAGCCCAAGTCCGGCGCGGTGCTGTGCTTCAAGCCTACCGAGCGCATGCGCCTGGGCCATGTAGCCGTGGTCTCCCAGGTGCTGACCGACCGCATCGTGCAGATCACCCACGCCAACTGGTCACCCATCGAGGGGTCGCGCGGCAAGGTCGAGAAGGACGTGACCCTGGTTGATGTCTCGACCCAGGGCGACTGGAGCGCGGTCAAGGTCTGGTATGATCCCAATCGCGACCTCGGCGGCTCGACCTACGCCACCTATGGCTTCATCTATCAGGACGCTCCGGCCAGGATGATGGCGTCCAGCGGCATCAGTCACGCCGAAAACACCGCCATCGCCATGGCGCAGCAGGCGGCGAGCCAGATGGCCGCGGCCATGCGACCCGGCTCCGGACCGCTGCAGATGCTGAGCCAGGCCGCCGATTCCACCGACCGCATCGCCGCCCTGATCGCCAAGGCCGCCCGCGGCGACGGCGGCAACAACTAGAGGCGCCTCGGCCGTTCGCGCCGCTTGGAACACCCTAAGTCTCCTCCTCCGTAGGGGGAGGGGGACCACGCGGCACGCGTGGTGGAGGGGGTATCGAGCGGCTGAGATCTATCCGGAGACGGGCGCGGCGTGATCGTTCCCCCTCCACCGCGTTCCGCGGTCCCCCTCCCCCTACGGAGGAGGAGCGAGTTCGCACCACGGCGAAGAACCTGCGGAGCGCGCCATGCTGAATCTCCTGCGGCGCGGCGCGCCGGGCTTCGAGCCCCAGACCGAGCTCGCCGGATGGGCGCCGCCGCCCGACGCCATCTGGCTCGACTTTCTCAATCCCACGCGCGAGGAGGAACTTGCGGTCGAGGCCGCGCTTGGCCTCGAGCTGCCGACGCCGGAGGAGATGGCCAAGATCGAGCCGTCCAGCCGGCTCTACCAGGAGAGCGGCGCCACCTTCATGACCGCCACCCTGCTGGCGCGCGCCGAAGCCGGCCCCACCGGGGTCCCGGTGACCTTCGTGCTGGCCAAGGGCCTCTTGATCACCCTTCGCTATGACGACCTGCGCGCCTTCAGCGTCTTCGCCGCCCGCGCGCCCGGCCAGGGCGTGGCCAGTGGCGCCTCGGCGCTGTTCGGCCTGCTGGACGCGGTGATCGAGCGCCTGGCGGCGATCCTCGAGGAGACCGGCGAGAACGTTGAATCCGCCTCCGCGGCGATCTTCCGCCGGCCCAAGGGCCAGCAGTTCGAGGCGTTGCTGACCGATCTGGCGCGCGCCCAGTCGGTCACCTCGTTGATTCGCGGCAGCCTGGTCAGCCTGGCCCGGCTGTTCAGCTTCGCCGCCCTGGCCCCGGAAATCATCGCCGACCGCGATTGCGCGGCGCATCTGAAATCGCTGCAGCGCGACGGCCAGTCACTGACCGAACACGCGGGCTTTCACACCAGCCAGATCACCTTCCTGCTCGACGCCGCCCTGGGTCTGATCAACATCGAGCAGAACGGCATCATCAAGTTCTTCTCGGTGGCGGCGGTGATCTTCATGCCGCCGACCCTGGTGGCCTCGATCTACGGGATGAACTTTCACCACATGCCCGAGCTGGACTGGCGGCTCGGCTATCCGATGGCGTTGAGCATCATGGCGGGCTCCATCATCGCGCCGCTGCTGTGGTTCCGCCGCCGCGGCTGGTTCTAAGCGTTTCCCGGCTTAGCTGCCTCAACTCGGCCGATCCGGAAGAGCGACCAGCAAAAAATCTAGAGCCCTGTTCAGCGAACGTCGGAAGGCAACCGTTCCTTAAGCCGCGCCCGCCATGCTGGCGGCTGTAAAGGCATTTACATGTCCTCTCAGGCCCAACCCCACCATCTGGCCATCGACGCCCAGGCGCTGCGCGAAGCCGTCGAGGCCCACCAGCGCTACCTCGCCGGCCGCTCGGGTGGTCGTCGCCTCAGCCTGACCTATGCCGATCTGGCCAACACCACCCTGGAGGGCCTTGACCTGCGCGAGGCCGATTTCGCGGGGGCCAACTTTAACCGCGCGACCCTGGCCCACGCCAATCTCGCCCGCGCCATCCTGTTCGGCTCCGACCTGCGCGAGGCCGACATGCGGCGCGCCAACCTCAGCCAGGCTGATCTGCGCGGCGCCTGCCTGCGCGGGGCCAACCTGGCCGGCGCCGAACTGCCCGGCTGCGACCTGCGGGAAGGCCGCATCGCTTTGCAGGACAAGCTCGACGGCTTTCGCATCCTGCGTCACGAGCATCGGCCGGGGGAACTGAGCTACGCCAATCTGTCCGGCGCCAATCTGGCCGGCGCGCAGATGTCCGGCGCGGTGGCGATGTCCAGCGACTTCACCGACGCCAACCTGGCCGGCGCCATGCTGGTCGGCGCCAAGCTCACCCGCGCGGTGCTCGACGGCGCCGACCTGTCGGGCGCCGACCTGTCAGGCGCCGACCTCTCCGGCGCGTCGATGAAACGCACCGTTCTCTCGGGCGCCAACCTCGATCAGGCCAACCTGGCCGACGTCGATATGAGCGACGTGCTGCACGCCCCGGCGGCGGTGGTTTATGTGGACGACCGGCCGATCGACGCGGTGCTCGCCGACTACGAAAGCTATTGCGACTCCGGCGGCGCGCGCGGCGCGGTGAGCGACCTCAGCAACGCCGACTTTCGCGCCATGCCCTCCCTGAAAGGCCGCCGGTTCACCGCCATGGTGGCGCGGGGCGCTGTATTTTTCGGTCTCGACCTGCAGGCCGTCCAGCTCCAGGGCGCTGATCTGTCCGGCTGCGACCTGCGCGGCTGCGACCTGCGCGAGGCCGACCTGCGAGGGGCCAAACTGTCGGGCGCCACCCTGACCCGCGCCGATCTGCGCGGCGCCAAGCTGGGACCCCTGACCATCGCCGACGGCCGCTTCGTGCGCACCGACTTCACCCGCGCGACCTTGCGCAACGCCGACCTGCGCGGCGCCCACGCGGTCCGCGCCCGGTTCCTCGAGGCCGACATGACCGGCGCCAACCTCGACGGCTGCGACCTGACCCAGGCCGAGCTCGAGGCTTAAGCGGGTGAATCCATAGTTTCCTCTGTGATCGTCATCGCCCGACTTTTTCGGGCGACCCATGATCTCGGCGAATGAGACTGGAAGGGCTGCGGCGCCGCCGAATCCCAGCTGTCGGCACGGTGATCATGGGTGGTCCCCCGGGTCGCGTCGCTATGAACAACTGGAAAGATCGCTGACACTTTAGCCTTGAGACATCCCTGACAGTTTGCGGCTAGGTTTGAGGGGCTGTTTCGGGCCGGGGCGGCCGCCCCGGCCCGAAGCGGGCGAGTTTTCCGGTGCGCCGGTCGATGAGGC
>JANXXA010000027.1 GCA_025350885.1 Phenylobacterium sp. | reverse complement strand
GCGCGGTCGGCCTCGCTCCACGGCTCGTCCATGTGGTGGCGGACGATCTTCGGATAGACCTCGAGGAAGGCCTCGCCGACCGCGCGGGTGAAGGCGAAGTCGCGCTCGAAATCGCCGGAGTTGTGCCGGTCATAGAAGATGCCGCCGACGCCGCGTGGCTCGCCCCGATGCGGCAGGAAGAAATACTCATCGCACCAAGCCTTGTATTTCGGGTGCCAGTCGGGATCGAAGGCGTCGCAGGCGGCCTGCATCGCGGCGTGGAACAGGATGGCGTCGTCGGCTTGCTGGCTGCGCTGTTCGTCCAGCGTCGGGGTCAGGTCGGCGCCGCCGCCAAACCAGCTTTCGGCGGTCGACAGGAAGCGGGTGTTCATGTGGACGGTGGGCACGCGAGGGCTGCGCGGGTGGACGATCAGGCTGATGCTGGCCGAGACGTAGGACGGATCCTGGTCGGCGCCGGGCATGGTCGCGGCCATTTCGGCGGAGAACCGGCTGGCCGCCGCCGAGCTGTGGACGCCGGCCTTTTCAAACAGCCGGCCCGACAGGTGCGCGCCGATCCCGCCGCCCGTGCCGGTGTCGCGTGTCCAGGGGCGCAGGTCGAAATGGCCCGGGGGCTCGGGGTAGAGCTCAACCGGCGCCTCGGCTTCGAGCTGCTCGAGTTCGGCGACGATGCGATTTTGCAGAGACTCGAACCAGGCCTTGGCGCGGGCGCGGCGTTGATGAACTTCGGGCGGGAGTGATGACATGGGGTGCTTGCTAGCCGGTCGGGGCGCCTGTTGGGAAGCCGTGGGTCTGGCGCAGGGCCTCGGAAAGTGCGATCGCCGCGCTGACCGTCAGGTTCAGTGACCGGGCGCCGGGCGCCAGTGGAATATAGATCCGCGCGTCGGCGGCGACATGCACCTCGTGCGGCGCGCCTGAGCTCTCGCGGCCGAACAGCAGGGTGTCGTCGTTGCGAAATTCGAAATCGTGGAGGGCTGCGGCGCCCCGGGTGGTGAACAGCAACAGCCGGCCGGCCCGGCGCGGGGGTGCGGCCAGGAATTCACCCCAGCTGGCGTGCCGGGTCATCTCGGCCAACGCGCCGTAGTCCATCGCCGCGCGGCGCACGCCGGCGTCGGAAAGCGGGAAGCCGCAGGGCTCGATCACGTCCACCGCGACGTCGAGACAGGCGCCCAGCCGGAGCGCGGCGCCGAGGTTTTGCGGAATGTCCGGTTGAAAAAGGGCCAAACGCATTCTAAGCGATCCGCGATGGGTTAGGCGGGGCTCTGCCGGACGAATCACCGATGCGCGCGCCCCCAGCTCTGGGGATGTTCGCGATCAGTGCGTCCCGCGCTGGCCCGCAGTGACTTAAAAGCCCTTACCAGAGCGTCTGGAAGGGTCCAAAGGCTGGGTTTCCCCGAGCGATTCCGGGGTCCCGAAACGAAGGGTAGCTTTAGGTGGCCGACACCGTCGTGGGCGCAACTGCCGATCTGCACGTCCCGGGCTCTTCTCCGGTCGATGGCGACGACCCGAATCGTCGCGATTTCATTCACATCGCCGCCGGCGTCGCCGCCTTGGGCCTGGTGGGCGGTCTCGCCTGGCCGTTCATCGATCAGATGAACCCGGCCGGCGACACCTTGGCGCTGGCCTCCATCGAGTTCGATCTCGGCAAGGTCGAGGCCGGCCAGCAGGTGGTGGTGAAGTGGCGCGGCAAGCCTTTGTTCGTGCGAAACCGCACGCCCAAGGAAATCCAGGAAGCCATCAAGGCCGACGGCTCCGACCTGCGCGATCCGGCCACCGACGAGAGCCGGCACAAACCCGGCAAGGCCCAGTGGCTGATCCTGGTGGGCACCTGCACGCACCTGGGCTGTGTGCCGACCTTCGGCGGCGGCGACTACGGCGGCTGGTTCTGCCCCTGCCACGGCTCGGTCTACGACACCTCCGGCCGCATCCGCAAAGGCCCGGCGCCGAAGAATCTCGAGGTGCCGGACTACGCCTTCCTTTCCGACACCAAGGTCAAGATCGGCTGACATCGATGAGCGGACACTCAACCTACGAGCCGAAAAGCGGCTTCGAGCGCTGGCTGGATACGCGGCTGCCGATCCTGCGCTTCGCCAACGACACCATCGTCACCTTCCCGACGCCGAAGAACCTCAACTACTGGTACACCTTCGGCGGGGTGCTGGCGTTGATGCTGGGCGTCCAGATTGTCACCGGCATCATCCTGGCGATGCACTATGTGCCGCACGTGGACATGGCCTTCGCCTCGGTCCAGCGGATCAAACGCGACGTCAACTACGGCTGGCTGATCCAGGGCCTGCACGCCAATGGCGCCTCGATGTTCTTCCTGGCGGTCTACCTGCACATGTTCCGGGGCCTTTACTACGGGTCCTACAAGGCGCCGCGCGAGGTGCTGTGGATCCTGGGCTGCGTGATCTACCTCCTGATGATCGGCACGGCGTTTTTCGGCTACGTCCTGCCCTGGGGCCAGATGAGCTTCCACGGGGCGGTGGTGATCACCAATCTGATCGGCGCGATTCCGATGGTTGGTCCGTCGATAACCACCTGGCTGTGGGGCGGCTTCGCGGTCGACGACGCGACGCTGAACCGCTTCTTCTCGCTTCACTACCTGCTGCCGTTCATGATCGCCGGCGTCGTCGGCCTGCACATCTGGGCGCTGCATGTGCCAGGCAACAGCAATCCCACCGGGGTGAACGTCAGTTCGGCCCAGGACACGGTGCCTTTTCACCCGTACTACACGGTGAAGGACGGCTTCGCGATTTCGGTGTTCCTGCTCCTCTATGCCGCCTTCGTCTTCTACATGCCCGATGCGCTCGGCGACGCGGCCAACTATGTCCAGGCCAACCCGCTGGTGACGCCGGCCCATATCGTGCCGGAGTGGTATCTGCTGCCATTCTACGCGATCCTGCGGGCAGTTCCGAACAAGCTGATGGGCGTGATCCTGATGTTCGGGGCGATCGCCACCCTGTTTGTCCTGCCCTGGCTCGACACGTCGAAGGTGCGCTCGATGCGCTATCGGCCGACCGCCAGGCTCTATTTCCTGATCTTCGTCCTGGCCTGCATCGTGCTGGGCTTCTGTGGGGCGCATGCGCCCGACGACCTGGTGATCCCGGGGGTATCCGGCCTGCAGGTCGGCGACGCCAACCTCAATAGCTTCGTCTGGCTGTCACGGATCGGCGCGCTCTACTATTTTGCCTATTTCTGGGTGATCACGCCGGCGCTTGGACTGTTCGAGACCCCGCTGCCGGTTCCGGAGTCGATCTCCGAGCCGGTCCTGTCGCATTCCGCCATGACGCCGGCCGGCGCCGTGGCGTCGCCTGAAAAGAGGGGTTGAGCCTGATGCTGCGCAGAGGTTTCGCGTTCGCGGCGCTCGGGCTGGCCCTTCTGGCGGGGGCCCTTGCGGGTCCGGCGCTGTCGGCCACGACTGAGCGAGAGCCCAGGGACGTTCACTGGTCCTTCGAAGGGCCGTTCGGCAAGTTCG
>JANXXA010000014.1 GCA_025350885.1 Phenylobacterium sp. | reverse complement strand
GTCAGACCGCCTGGCGGTAGACCAGGAACCCCGACTTCTCCGCCACATGGTCGTAGAGCCGCATGGCCGCCAGGTTGGTCTCGTGGGTCTGCCAGTAGACGCGCTTGGAGCCCGCGGCGTGGGCGCGCGCATAGACCGCTTCGATCAGCGCCTTGCCGACACCGCCGCCGCGCGCCGCAGAGGTGGTGAACAGGTCCTGCAGGTAGCAGGTGAGCTCCAGCGCGGTGGTCGAGCGGTGGAAGAGGTAGTGAACCAGGCCGATCAGAGCGCCGTCGCGCTCGGCGACCAAGGCATGGACCGGCTCGGCCGCATTGAAGAACCGGGCCCAGGTGGCGTCGGTGATCTCTTCCGCCAGGGCGGTCGGCCCGAGGCGCCCGTAGAAGGCGTTGTAGCCGTCCCACAGGGGGCGCCATGCGGCTTGGTCGGTCGGTGCGATGGAGCGGATGATGCAGGCTGTGCCCACGTTCAGAGGCTCGCCACGCCGCCGGCCCGGATGTAGCCGTCAACGACATCGCCCAGCACCGTCAGCGGCGCCGCGCCGGTCTTGACGAGCAGGTCGTCGAACGCCCGCAGGTCATATCTGGCCCCCAGGCCCGCCTTGGCGCGGTCGCGCAGGCGGTTGATCTCGGTGTGGCCGACCTTGTAGCCGCAGGCCTGAGCCGGGGTGGCGCAATAGCGGTCGATCTCGCTGGTCATCGCCTGGGTCGTGCGGCCGGAGTTGTCCACCGCCCAGCGGATGGCGTGTTCACGGCTCCAGCGTTTGGCGTGCAGGCCGGTGTCGACCACCAGGCGCACGGCGCGGAACTTCTGGGCCTGCAGATAGCCCAGGCGTCCGGCCCAGTCGTCGTCGTACATGCCGATCTCGTCCCCCAACTGTTCGGCGTAGAGCGCGTAGCCCTCCACATAGGCGTTGAAGCCCGAAAGCAGGATGCGGATCAGCGGCACCTTGCCGCTCTCGGTCAGGTAAGCGCCCTGCCAGGCGTGGCCGGGAAGGGTCTCGTGATAGGTCAGGGAGGGCAGGCTGAACTTCGGCCAGTTCGCCGTCGACTTCAGGTTGATGTAATAGGTCGAGGGCCGGGATCCGTCGAGCGAGCCGGTGTTCATGTAGCCTTGGCCGGCGCCGTTCTGGATATCGACCGGCACGCGCTTGACGATCACCGGCGCCTTCAGTTTCAGATTAAAGGCCCGCGACAGCCGAGGCCGAACGCCGGCCATCAGCCTGTTCACATAGGCCAGAAGTTGTTCGCGCCCGGCGTCGGTGTCGGCGAACAAGTATTTTGGGTCATTGCCCAGCGCCGTCATGCGATCGCCGACCGACCCGCCAGTCAGCCCCTGGGCTTTCAACAGGCCGTCCATCCGCGCTTCGATGGCGAGGTTCTGTTCCAGACCCATGGCGTGGATGTCATCGGCGCTCAGCGTCGTGGTCGTGCCTTCGCGCAGCAGCCATCGGTAGTAGGCCTCGCCATTGGGCAGGCGCCAGACGCCGGCGTCGTGACCAGCCCGGGTCCGCAGGTCCTTGAGCACCGCCAGCTGGGCGGCCAGCGCCGGGTAGACCTGCGCGGCGACCATCGCCCGGGCGCGAGCCGCATAGTCGCCCTCGAGGCCGGCGGCCCGGGCCTTGCGGTCGAGCGCCGTGGCCAGCCGGGCCTGTTCCGCGGGGATGGCGAGCAGGGCCTGTTGCTGGCCGATGATGTTGTCGACGATGAAGTCCGGCGCGATGACGCCCCGGCCAGCATCGCCGCGCAGGCGTTCGGTTTCCTGCGTCACCACGGTCGCATGGCGCCGATGCGCGCGAGATAGGCTTCGGCGTCGGCCTTGCTCCTGACGCTGTGCTGGCTGTCGAGGAATTCCGGAACTTGCGAATAGGCGCCGCTCTGCTGGCTGACCACATAGGGGCCGGCGCTCTCGCCCATGGCCGAGCCCAGGGTGTTGACGCCGTAGTCGAAGGGGGCGGCGTCGCGACGTACGCATCCGGTGAGGACCGCGGCGATGGCGGATCGGCGGCCTTGATCAGGCGGCGCGGCTGATGGCGGACT
>JANXXA010000005.1 GCA_025350885.1 Phenylobacterium sp. | reverse complement strand
TCTCTTCGTGCCCCTCAGCAGCACCCCCACGTACATCGAGATGATCCGCGATCCGCAGTACCGCGAGTTCGTCAAGCATCGCACCGCCGGCGTGGCGGACTCACGCCTGCTGCGCCTGGCCCCCGTAACTCCGGGCGAAGGATTTGGTGAATAGGCCCATGCTGATCCTCAAGCCCAATTGCGAGTGCTGCGACCGCGACCTGCCCGCCGACAGCGCCCTGGCCCGCATCTGCAGCTTCGAGTGCACCTTCTGCGCCGACTGTGTGGCAATCCGCCTGGGCGGAGCCTGCCCCAACTGCGGCGGCCAATTCGCCGTCCGCCCGATCCGTCCGGCGGCGCTGCTGGCGAAATTTCCGGCCTCTACCGAGCGGGTGGTCAAGCCGCACAAAGCCTAGCCTCCGAACAACTGTCGGTCGCGCTGCTTCTGGGATCCCTCCACGTAGAACGGCGTCCACCAGATCGGCGCGACGTCGCCCGGCTTCCACAGCTTGATCACCTCCGGCGCCTTCCCGGCCGCCTCCAGCGCGTTCATGTTGGCGCGGAAGTGCAGGTGGTCGAACATCCGCAGCGCTTCGATGGCGTAGGCCGTTGCGATCTTGCTGTCGCCGATCTGGATCAGGTGGTCGCCGTTCTCCTTTTCCCCGCCCGCCGCCAGGTTCGACGAGCCGGTGAACAGCTTGGCGGTGGGCTGGTTGAAATCGGTGACGATGAATTTGTGGTGCAGGGTGATACCGCCGCCGCCACCCCACTCGGTCTTGAACGGTTCCGGGGCCTTGTCTTTCAGATATGCGAATGAGACGAGGCCGTCCGAGCCGTCCGGCTTCTTCACCACCAGGCCGCCGGCCTTGTCCACCACGCCATAACTGAACAGCGGCTTGCCGATCAGCCGGTCCAGCGCCTGCCGCACCGGGCCGCTGGCGTCCATGTTGAGGAACGCGACGGAGTAGAGCACTGAGCATGTCGCCTGATCGATGGCCCCCGCCACGGGGCCAAGCGACAGCGCCTCGCCGTCCAGGTGCGGCGAGAAACAGACCTTGATCGTTGGTCCCGCAGCCGGGGTTACCACATGCCAGGTCTTGGCGAACGGATCGTGGCTCAGCGCTTCGGGGTCGGCGAAGGCCAGCTCGAACATCTGGGCGAACAGGCCCGCGACTTCGGGTTCGTTGAACACCAGCAGGTTGTTGGCCTGGATATAGAGGCCGCGAAACGAGAAGTTGGTCGAGCCGCACAGGACCTTCACCGGTTTGCCAGCCTTGCGGGTGATCAGCACCTTGTTGTGCTGAAGCCTGTGGAAATTCATCCGCCGGACCGGAACGCCGAGCGCGGTGAGCGCCGCAGCCGCGGTGTCCTCCGCGGCGCCTGCGCCGAAGTGGGTGGCGGAATCGTCGATGATCGCCCGCAGCGCGCCGGGCCGCGCCGCCACCTGCTTCAGCTTGGCCAGGATATCAGGCTCGTTGAAGTCGTAGGCCAGGATGTCGAGGCTCATGTCCGGATCGGCGATGACCTCATCGAGGAACCCGTTCAGCAGTTCCAGAGCCTCGAACCCGAGCCAGGCGTAGGCGTCGGTCGCCGGCTTCTGGAACGCCAGCCCGACCTTGGCCGGCGTCGGGATCAGCGTCTTGGCGATCGCCCCATATTTGTCGTCGAAGGCCTGGGACGAGGCGAAATTGCGGGTGAAGCCCACGTCCAGCACCCCGTCGTAGGTCACCGGCTCCAGCGCGATCTCGACCCTGGCGGTGTCACCGCGAACCAAGGCTCCGGGCGCGCCGTGCATCATGGTGACGCGGTAGCCGTAGGTTCCCAGCTTGGGGTCGTAAGGGAAGTGGATCCAGCGGAAGGTCTGGAAAGGCGCCTCGGTCGAGGGAAAGGCGCGGAATCCGGTCACCGTCTGAGCCGGATAGTCGAACGCGATCCGGTTGCGCAGCGGCGATGCGTCGAGCGCGCCGGGCGACGTCACCTCGATGGCGAAACCCAGGAAATCCGGCCCCGGATCGGTCACGTCCATGGCCAGCAGGCACATTCGCTCGCCGCGCCGGGCGACCACCGTCAGCGACCCCGATGAGGCCCGGCTCTCGAAATCCGACATGCGTCCCTCCTGTCTCCAAGCGACAACCTAAGCGCGCGGCGTGGCGGATTGGCAACCGATGCCCCGGGCCTTTCGGCGCTCCGCCAGCCTCTGCTATGAGCCAGTCATGCGGATTACCACGGTCGGTCTCGATGCCGACGACACCCTCTGGCACAACGAGACTGTCTTCCGGCTGACCCAGGACCGGTTCCGCGCGCTGATGATCGACGTCGCGGCGCCCGATGTGCTCGACGCGCGCCTGGCCGCCGTCGAGCGGCGCAATCTGGCGCTCTATGGCTATGGCGTGAAGGGCTTCACCCTGTCGCTGATCGAGACCGCGATGGAACTCACCGGCGGCGAGCCCCCCGGCCGCATCGTCGCCGATATCCTGGCCGCCGGGCGCGAGATGCTGGGCCATCCGGTCGAACCCTTGCCGGGGGTCGCCCACGCCCTGGCAGCGCTCGCCGAGAACTATCGCCTGGTGCTGATCACCAAGGGCGACCTCCTGCACCAGGAACAGAAACTCGCCGTCTCCGGCCTTGGCGATCTGTTCGCCGCCGTGGAGATCGTCAGCGAGAAGGACGCCAGGACCTACGAAACCGTCTTCGCCCGCCACGGGACCGGCGCGGCCGCGGCCGTCATGTGCGGCAATTCCCTGCGCTCCGACATCCTGCCGGCGCTGAAGGCCGGCGCCTTCGCGGCCCACATTCCCTATCCGCTCACCTGGGCGCACGAGATGGCTGATGCGCCGGCTGGCCATCCGCGGTTCGCCGAACTGCCTTCGATCACGGACCTTCCGGACTGGGTGAGGGGCCTGGGTTAGGGCGACGGCCGCTTGCGCGTAGACGCGGTGCTGACGGCGCGCTTGAGGTGGCCGGCCCAGCGCCGCGCGGCGGCCAGCAGCGAGGTGGCCATCACCACCAGGAAGATCAGCAGCCAGAAGAGTTCGCCGCGCCCATAGGCGGCGGAGCGGGCGTCGTCCGGGTTCCGGCCGCCCAGCATCCGGGAAACACCGAAAATCTCCCAGGCCCCGATGGCCGCCAGGGTCACCAGAAGCGCGCCCGCCAGCCGCAACCACATCGTCAAGCGCCGATCCCCCCGTCCAAACGTGGCGCGAACCACACCCGACCATCGGCCGCGCCGGCGCCGGCGTCAAATCCGGTGGATGCTTTCGCCAGTAGGCTTGCCGCCATCGCTGCGGGGCGCCTTATCCTTCTGCCCGTGCGCTTCGACGAACATTTCCTCGACGAGATCAAGTCTCGCCTTCGCCCCTCCGACGTGATCGGCAAGACGGTGAAGCTGCGCCGGCAGGGTCGTGAATTCGTCGGCCTCTCGCCGTTCACCAAGGAGAAGACGCCGTCGTTCTACGTCAATGACGACAAGGGCCAGTTCTTCGATTTCTCGTCGGGTAAGACCGGCGACATCATTTCGTTCCTGCAGGAGAGCGAGCGCCTGAGCTTCGTCGAGGCGGTCGAGCGGCTGGCCGCTGAGGCCGGCGTGGCCTTGCCGGCCGTCGATCCCCGCGCCGCCGAGCAGGAAAAGGTCCGCCAGAGCCTGTCGGACTGGCTGGAGTTGGCCGCCCAGTGGTTCGAGGCTGAGCTGCGCCGCCCCGTCGGGCGCGAGGCGCGCGGCTATCTGGAAAAACGCGGACTGCCGCAGGCCGACTGGGGCCGCTTTCGCCTGGGCTTCTCGCCGCCCGGTCGCACCGCGCTCAAGGACTATCTGATCACCAAGGGCGCGCGTCCCGCCGAGCTGGTCGAGACCGGCCTGCTGATCGCGCCGGAGGATGGCGGCGCGCCCTACGACCGTTTCCGCGACCGGATCATCTTCCCCATCGCCGACGGGCGCGGCCGGGTGGTCTCATTCGGCGGCCGGGCGATGGATCCGCAGGCCCGCGCCAAGTACCTGAACGGCCCGGAGACCTCCGTCTTCCACAAGGGCCATCAGCTCT
>JANXXA010000577.1 GCA_025350885.1 Phenylobacterium sp. | reverse complement strand
AGCACGCTGAGCCGGCGCTGATGCAGGGGCAACGAACATGGGTTAATTTGTCAGGAACACCCCCAAATTCTGTCATCCCGGACGGCCTGAAAGGCCGAGCCGGGACCCAGGAGCAACCGCACAGCCTGAACCTCCTGGGTCCCGGCGCTCCAGCCTGCGTGCGCAGGCTTACGGCCGGGATGACAGTGAAAATTTTTAGTCTGTTAACCCGAGTTCGGAGCCCTGGCTGATGCAGGAGCGAGATTGACTTCGACAAGGCCCCCAAGCATGTCTCGGCGCGTTCCGGGCCAAGGGGCGACAGATCCGCGCGGGCGACCCCGCGTCCCGCTTTTTAGCCGCGTCTTAATCATATTGACGGCACGGACGGACGATACAGCTCGGCGCGCATGAAGATATTCAGCTTCCTCACCAACCAACCCGACAACGTGCTGACGCGCGCCCTTTCCGAGGGCCGCCATCCGTTCGCCGTGGCCGCGGGCTTCAGCTTCTTCTCCAACGTCCTCTACCTGGCGCTGCCGCTCTACACCTATCAGATCTATGGCAGCGTCCTGATCAGCCAGAACATCCCGACGCTGATCGTGCTGACCGCGGTGACCCTGTTCGTCTTCGCCGTCTCCAGCGTCATCGACGACTATCGCGCCCGCATTCTCATCAACTACGGGGTGATGCTGGACCAGCGGGTCTCGGGCCAGGTGTTCTCCGCCCTGTTCGACGCCTCGGTGCGCGGCGACCCCAGCGCCAGGACCCAGGCGCTGCGCGACCTGGACCAGTTTCGCCAGACCCTGACCGGCATCGCCGCGGCGGCCTTTTTCGACGTGCCCTGGATCCCGGTGTTCATCGGCGCGCTCTACCTGATCGACCCGTCGGTGGGCCTGGTGACCACGGTCGGCGCCCTGGTCCTGCTGGGCCTGGCGCTGCTGCAGGAGCGGACCATCCGGCCGATCATGAAGGACGCCAGCGACGGCCAGCTGCGCAGCTACGCCTTCACCGACGCGGCCTTGCGCAACGGCGAGGTGGTGCGCGCCATGGGCATGCTGCCGACGCTGGGCGCCTCGTGGGCTGGGCACCGTTCGGTGGCCATCGAGCGCGGCGCGGCGGCGTCGGAGACCTCCAACACCTTCACCGACATCATCAAGGCGGTGCGGATGGGCATTCAGGTGCTGATCATCGCCGTCGGCGCCTACCTGATCCTGAAGGGCAAGATCCACCAGGGCATGCTGTTCGCCAACATGATCCTGGCCAGCCGCGCCCTGCAGCCGATCGAGAAGATTGTCGGCTCCTGGGATCCGTTGAACAATATGGTCCGCGCGCACGGCCGGCTGATGGCGCTGTTGTCCAAGGCCGAGGTCGCCGCCCCGGCCACCGCGCTCCCCCGGCCGGCCGGCAAGCTGCAGGTCGAGGCCGTCAACTACGCCCCGCAAGGCGCGCCCAAGCTGCTGCTCGGCAACATCAATTTCGGCATCGAGGCGGGCGAGACCCTGGGCGTCATCGGCCCGTCGGGCGCCGGCAAGTCGACGCTGGCCCGGCTGCTGGTCGGCATCTGGCGGCCGATCAACGGCGTGGTCCGGCTGGACGGCGCCGACGTGTTCACCTGGGATCGCGCCGACTTCGGCCGCCATGTCGGCTACCTGCCGCAGGACACCGAGCTGTTCGCCGGCACCATCCGCGACAACATCGCCCGCTTCCGCGCCGACGTCAGCGACGATGAGGTGGTCACCGCCGCGCGCCTGGCCGGGGTCCACGACCTGATCCTGCGGCTGCCGCGGGGCTATGAGACCGATGTCGGCGACGGCGGCCATACGCTGTCGGCCGGCCAACGCCAGCGCGTCGGCCTGGCCCGCACCATGCTGGGCAACCCGGCGTTCATCGTGCTCGACGAGCCCAACGCCAGCCTCGACGCCGAGGGCGAGGACGCGCTGATGCGCGCGCTCGACGCCATGAAGGCCAATGGCGCGACGGTGGTGATCATCTCCCACAAGCCCAGCATCTTCCGCGCCGCCGACAAGATGCTGGTGCTGCGCGACGGCCGTGTCGAGCTGTTCGGTCCGCGCGAGCAGGTGATGGCCCGGCTGATGAAACCCACCGAGGTCCGCGCCGTGGAGGCCGGACGATGAAGCTCGACCTGACGCCCGTCCGTTCGTCCTACGTCGCCCCCAGCTTCGGCGGCGACGACCGCCTGCCCATCGATCCGATCCTGCAGCGGCGCATGCGCCGGCCGATGATCGTGGGCGCGATCGTCATTGCCACCCTGGTGGTCGGCCTGACGCTGTGGGCGTCGCTCACGCCCCTGGCCACCGGCATCACCGCCCAGGGCGAGGTGCGGGTGGAATCCAACCGCAAGACCATCCGCCACAAGGAAAGCGGCACCGTCCGCCAGATCCTCGTCCAGGAGGGCCAGCGGGTGCGCGCCGGCCAGCCGCTGATCGTCTTCAGCGACACCGACGCGCGCGCCGCCAACGATGTCTTCCAGAACCAGGTCGACGCCTTCGAGGCCCAGGCCGCGCGGTTCACCGCCGAGGCCACCGGCCGACCCTCGCTGGAATTTCCCGCCGACCTGCTGGCGCGGATGTCCGACGCCCGGGTGGCCGGCATGATTCGCGATCAGCAGTTCCTGTTCACCACCCGCGCCCAGCTCTATCAGAGCCAGAACTCGGTGCTGAGCGAGCGGCTGGGCCAGATCCAGACCCAGATCGAGGGCCAGCAGGCGCAGGTCGCCTCGGTCGACGAACAGCGCAAGCTGACCGCCGAGGAGATGGCCGGCTATCAGACCCTCTATGACAAGGGCTTCGCCCCCAAGCCGCTGATCCTGCGCTATCAGCGCTCGATCGC
>JANXXA010000550.1 GCA_025350885.1 Phenylobacterium sp. | reverse complement strand
GACCGTCAGCGGCCAGTCCTGCATCAGCCCAAGCATGTAGAGTCCCTCCGACAACAGCCTCTGCCCAGGCTTTCCGACAGGCTATTGTTATCAGCGGTCGTACGCAACGAGAGGAGGGTTTTCACGGCGGACGCCGAACTCGGGCTAACAGAACCAACTTTTTCCCGTCATCCCGGCCGCAAGCCTGCGCCCGCAGGCTGGAGAGCCGGGACCTAGCCTCCAGCGCAAGTCAGACCGGGTCCCGGATCGGCTTTTCAGCCGTCCGGGATGACAGCATTTGGGGGGTCTTGCCTGACGAGTTAACCTGAACTCGTTCCCCTGGCGGCCCACGCCTCAGCATTGCGGCCCGCCCGCCGCTGGGCTACGCACCCGCCGCAACAGCAAGGCAGGAGCAGCAGCATGGGCAAGCAAGCGATCCGCGTGGCCGTCACCGGCGCGGCGGGCAATATCGGCTACGCGCTCCTGTTCCGCATCGCGTCGGGCCAGATGTTCGGCGCCGATCAGCCGCTGATCCTGCAGCTCCTGGAAATCCCCGTCGAAGGCCCGCAGAAGGCGCTGAAGGGCGTGGCCATGGAGCTCGACGACTGCGCCTTCCCGTTGTTGCAGGGCATGGTGCTGACCGGAGACGCCGACGTGGCCTTCAAGGATGTGAACTGGGCCCTGCTGGTCGGTTCAAAGCCGCGCGGCCCGGGCATGGAGCGCGCCGATCTGCTGAAAGACAATGGCAAGATCTTCATCGCCCAGGGCAAGTCCATCGACGCTGTGGCCGCCGACGACTGCCGCGTGGCGGTGGTGGGCAACCCCTGCAACACCAATGTGATGATCGCCGCCAGCCAGGCCCGACGCCTGCCGAAGGACCGCTTCACCGCCATGGTGCGGCTGGACGAGAACCGCGGCCGCGCCCAGCTGGCGCAGAAGGCCAGGGTCGCCATCGACGCGGTCAGCGACCTGTTCATCTACGGCAACCATTCCCCGACGATGTTCGCCGACTTCACCCATGCGAAGATCGACGGCAAGCCGGCGGCCGAGGTGATCGGCGACGAAGCCTGGCTGAAGACCGACTTCCTGCCGGCCGTCGGCAAACGCGGCGCGGCGATCATCGAGGCTCGCGGCGTGAGCTCCGCGGCGTCGGCGGCCAACGCCCTGGTCGATCACGTCCGCGACCTGGTGACGCCTGGCAAGATCCACTCGGTCGCGGTCAACAGCGAAGGCCGCTATGGCTTCGCCGAAGGCGTCTGGGCGGGGATGCCGGTGCGCACCACGGCCACGGGTCACGAGGTGATCGCCAGCTACGAGATGGACGACTTCGCCAAGGGCAGGATCGCCATCACCAACGACGAGCTGGTCGGCGAGCGCGACACCGTCAAGGACATGCTGGCCTAGCATCCAATGCCGGCGCCGCCCCCCGTCCTGGAGACCGATCGGCTGATCCTGCGGGCGCCCGCCGCCGAGGATTTCGAGGCCTGGGCCGCCTTCGCCGCGGACGAGGAGACCATGCGCCACATCGGCGGCGCCCAGGCCCGCTCGGTCGCCTGGCGGGGCCTCTGTTCGGTGCTCGGCGCCTGGTCGATCCGCGGGTTTTCGATGTTCTCGGTGATCGAGAAATCCACCGGCCGCTGGATCGGCCGGCTGGGACCCTGGCAGCCCGAGGGCTGGCCGGGAACCGAGGTCGGCTGGGCGCTCTGCCGCGACACCTGGGGCAAGGGCTACGCCACCGAGGGCGCCGGCGCCTGCATGGACTATGCGTTCGACGTGCTGGGCTGGAGCGAGGCGATCCACACCATCGAGCCGGCGAATACGGCCTCCCAGGCGGTGGCGAAGAAGCTGGGCTCGACGCTCTGGGGGCCGGCGGCGATGCCGGCGCCATACGAGGACATGGTGTCTGAAGCCTGGGGCCAGACCCGCGCGCAGTGGCTGGGCCGCAGATAGGGGCTCGCCTGACGAGTCAACCTGAGTTCGGAGCCCTGGTTAGATCCAGCCGCGCTCGCGCAGCAGCCGGGCGTGGGTGCGGCTGACCGGGACTTCGGCGCCATCCTTCAGGGTCAGGGTGGCGCGACCGTCGCCGCGCCGCGCCGCGGTGATCGCGTCGCGGGCGACCCACCAGGAGCGGTGCGCCTGGGCGCCCTCGATCCCCTCCAGTTCAGCGATGGCGTCCGACAGCCGCATCAGGATCAGGTCCTGGCCCCTGGAGGTATGCAGTCGCAGATAGTGGTCCTCAGCCTCGACCGCCCAGATGTCTGCTCCGCGCAGTTTCAGCGGCAGGCGATCGAGGAACTTCGGCGGCTCGGTCGAGGCCGAGGTGACCCCCCGCGCCCGGCGATCGGCCAGCACATTGATCGCCACCATCGCCACCGACACCACGGTGACCGACACCAGCAGCCCCGGAATCGACTTGGCCGTATAATGGCTGTGCAAGGCCAGCCGCCCGGCCAGGGCCACGACCGCCGAAAAGGGGATGGCGATCGCCACGGATGCGATGATCACCCTTGCCCAGGTTTGCAGGGGTCGGTCGCGGGGGCGGAAGACCAGGCGCGACACCAGCGTGCCCCACAGCCAGCCCAGCAGCATCAGCACGATCCAGTAGCCGAACCGCAGGCTGACCGGCGCGGAGTCTGATCCGAACGCCCCGGCCATCGCCAGGAAGATCGCCGCGAGCAGGGTGATCGCCAGGCCGCGCAGCCAGCCGGCTGCGTCTTCGTAGGGGCCCCAGCGCAGCAGTTTCAGGATCGGGGCCATTGGCCGAGGGCTCCCTGGCGCAGCGTTCCCGTCCGCAGATAAGCGATGTCGCCGGTTTCGCAAACGCCGGCCTCGCCCGGGACGGGGTCGCCTAGCTTAAGCCGCGATGGCGAGGCATAAGTCGCGCCGCTTCACCTGGGCCGCCCGCGCCAACATGGCCGACCTGATTTTCCACGACCCGACCGGACGGCGCGCCCGGCGCATGCGGTTGCTTGGCGGGCTGCTGGCCTCCGTCGCGGCGTTGCTGACCGCGGCGTTCTTCGCCACCCTGGCCTTCGCCCCGCGCCTGCCGAACCTCACCCTGAAAGACCCCTACGTACTGTCGGCGCTGCACGTGGAGACCGCCCACAAGCTGAAGGGCAAGGCGCTGTGGAACCGGATCCCGCGCCCCGGCGCGCCGGTGGGCGGAGCCGCCGCCGGTCCCGCCCGTCCCCTGTCGGTCGGCTTCTATGTGACCTGGGACGAGAGTTCGCGCGAATCCCTGGCCGACCACATCGATCAGCTGGACGTGGTCTCGCCGCAGTGGATCGCGCTCTCCGGCTCGGCCGGCGAGGTGACGATCACCTCCGACCCCCAGGCGCGCGCGATCATCGCCTCGGCCAAGCATCCGCCGTCGATCCTGCCCGGCATCTTCAACTACAACTCCGCCACTAGCACCTGGAACGGCGCGGCCGGCGATGCGGTGGTGATGAACGCCGCGGCGCGCGCGACGCTGATCGGCCATCTGGTGAAGGAGGCCCAGAAGCGCGGCTACGCGGGCTACGTCTTCGACTTCGAGAACCTTTCGCCGGCCGGCGCCCAGGCCTATCCGGCGTTCATCGCCCAGGCCCGGGCGGCGCTGAAGCCAATCGGCCGTGAGGTCTGGGTCACCTGCCCCTTTACTGACGACAGCTGGCCGATGAAGCGGCTGCAGGCCGCCGCCGACGCTCTGATCCTGATGGCCTATGACCAGCACTGGGGCGGCGGCGAGGCCGGCCCCGCAGCGGCGCAGGACTGGTTCGAGACGACGCTCGCCCAGCGGATGAGAGAGCTCGATCCGGCCAAGACCATCCTGGCGCTCGGCGCCTACGGCTATGACTGGACGCTGAAGGACGCCAAGGGTCCCGCCTCGGCCGCGACCATCCTGTTCAACGAGGCCACGCAGAAAGCCCACGACGCCGAGGCCTCGGCGCAGATGGAGGAAAACTCCCTCAACCCGACGTTTGGCTATGTGGACGACGTCGGGCGCAAGCACTCGGTCTGGTTCCTCGACGCCGCGACGTTCTTCAACCAGGTCAAGGTCGCCGATGGCTTCCGGCCTCTGGGCTATGCCCTGTGGCGGATGGGCGGCGAGGACCAGCTGATCTGGAAGGTGATGCGCCACGACTATGGCAAGGCCACCCCCGACGGCCTTGAGGTGCTGAAGCCTGGAGTTGACGTCGATTTCGACGGTACGGGCGAGGTGCTGCACGTGGAGTCGATCCCCACGGCCGGCCGGCGTTCGCTGGAAATCGATTCCGACACCGGCCTGATCTCCGGCGAGAATTACGAGGAGATGCCCACCTCCTATGTGCTGCAGCGCTATGGCGCGCACCGGGGTTGGGTGGCGCTGACCTTCGACGACGGGCCAGACGGGCGCTGGACGCCGAAGATCCTCGACGTGCTGAAGGCCAAGCACGCGCCGGCGACCTTCTTCCTGATCGGCAAGAACATGTCGGTCAATCCGGGCCTGGTGGCCCGCGAGGTGCGCGAGGGTCACGACGTCGGCGGCCATACCTGGACCCATCCCAACATCGGCGAGGTGCCGGCCGCCCAGACCGCCGTCGAGCTGTCGGCGACGCAGCGGCTGTTCGAGACCATCACCGGCCGCTCCATGCGGTTGTTCCGCCCGCCGTTCTTCGGCGACGCCGAGCCTTCGACCCCGCGCGAGGTGGTCCCGCTGCTGGCCGCCCAGGCGCAGGGCTACATGACCGTCGGCCTGAGGATCGACCCCGACGACTGGGACCATCCCGACGCCTCGACGCCGGGGCGGATCATCAGCGTGGTGCTGAGCCGGCTGAAGGACACCGTTCGGCCCGGCCAGGTGGTGTTGCTGCATGATTCCGGCGGCGACCGCAGCCGCACCGTGGAGGCTCTGCCGCAGCTGATCGATGCGTTGCGCGCCAACGGCTACAAGCTGGTGACGGTCGGTGAACTGGCCGGCATGACCCCCGCCGAGGTGATGCCGCCCACCAGCCAGGGGTCCCTGGCCTTGCTGCTCGACCGCATAGGCTTCGGGTTTTTCCACGGCGTGGAGATGATCCTGCGCACCTTGTTCATCACCGCCATCGTGCTGGGCGTGCTGCGGCTGCTGCTGCTTGGCGTGCTGGCCCTGGTCCATCGCTTTACCATCGGCGCGCGCACTCCGCCAATGCCCGATCCAGTCACCGGGCCGCTGATCAGCGTGCTGATCCCCTGCTTCAACGAGGAGAAGGTGATCGAAAGCTCGGTGCGCCGGATCCTGGCGTCCAACTGGGCGCGGATCGAGGTGCTGGTGCTCGACGACGGCTCGCAGGACCACACCGCCGAGGTGGTGCGCAAGGCCTTCGCCGACGAGCCGCGCGTCACCCTGATGGCCTTCGAGAACGGCGGTAAGGCGCGCGCGCTGAACCGGGGTCTGGCCAAGGCCAGCGGCGACGTGATCGTGGCGCTGGACGCCGACACCCTGTTCCCGTCCGACACCCTGGCCAAGCTCGCCCGCTGGTTCGGCGACCCGAGCGTCGGCGCGGTGGCCGGCAACGCGCTGGTCGGCAACCGCCGTAACCTGATCACCCGCTGGCAGGCGCTGGAATATGTCACCGCCCAGAACCTGGAGCGCCGCGCGCTGGCCGCGCTGGGCGCGGTGACCGTGGTGCCGGGGGCGGTGGGAGCCTGGCGCAGAGCGGCGCTGGAGGCCCTGGGCGGCTATCCGGACG
>JANXXA010000502.1 GCA_025350885.1 Phenylobacterium sp. | reverse complement strand
TTCATCAGGAACGAGAAATCCACGCCGGTCGCCTGCGCGGCGCGTTGGATCGCCGCCTCGACCACGCCGCGAATGCCCTGGACCGTCATGCCAGGAGTCCTGAACCGTCATGGTTAATGCGGCGCTAACCTTGAGGGCGATCAGTCCCGCTCCACCCGCGTGGCCTCGAGCTCCGCCAGCTTCAACTGCCGCTTCCGCTCGCCTCGGCGCACAATCCACCACGCCCCGACCAGCCACAGGGCGATCAAGGCCATTATCGGCAGGGCGTTGAGGAAGCCGTGACGCGGAAATGTGACGGTTGCGCCGACGACGAAGATGACCATGCCCAGCAATACCGGCCCGACCATCACCAGCAGGCTGCCGAAGGTCTCGCGGGTGCGCTTGAGCTCGGTGCGATGATATTCGAGGATACTCTCGCCAGACGCCTTGGCGTCGGGAAACCTCCGCGGAGCCAGGAGACTGAAGCGCGCGATCATCCAGCCCAGACCCACCAGGATCGCGAGCATGCCGACCCGCGCCGCCGTGCCCGGAAGGATCAGAGCGTAGCGGCCGAAGATCACGATCTCCGCCAGGATCAAAACGAGACCGAACAGAAAACCCCAGTGTCGGCGCTTGGTGAAGCGCGCGGCGCGCGCGCGGATGGCGTCGACGGACATCGGCGTGGTCTCCATTTCCTGGCCCTGCCACAGGACCTTGAGCTGATCTTCAGGAGGTTGGGTCATGCAGCGCCTCCCCCTTTTCGCGTTGGGCGGCAAACCGGCGGGCCAACAGAGCTTTGAGGCGGTGAATCTTGACGCTCACGGCGCCAGCCGAGAGGCCGGTGATTTCGCCGATGGCTGCGGCGTCGAGGTCTTCGAGATAGAGCAATGCCACTTGCCGGTCGGGCGCCCCCAGTTGCTGGATGATCGCCGTCAGCCGCTCGAGCGCGCGGCGGTCGCCGACGGCGCCTTCGGGATCATCGGCGTCGGCAACGGCCTCAAGCGCCTCCAGGCTCGCGCCCCGTTCGCGGCGCCAGCGCCGGCGTTTGCGAACGTGGCTGGAGGCAGTGTTGTGCGCCACCCGATAGACCCAGGTGCGCAGGGCGCAGCGACCGTCGAACGCCGCCAGGCTACGCCAAAGCGCCACGTGGATGTCCTGGATCAGGTCGCCGCGCGGATCTGCGTCTGCCTCATAGGCCCGCGCGAGCCGCGCGATCGCCGGACCGAACTCGGTCGCGGCGGCAGCATAGCGCTCATCCTGTCCAGCCTCAGCGTCCACCTGGTCTTCCACCCGTTCACGAAGATAGTCGGCCTGACGAGGGAAATCTTACAGGCTGTTCAAAGGCCGGACTGGGCCGCAGCCGCATAGGGCGGATACCTCGGCCCTCAGTAGCTCTTCGCCTGCCCCAGCACGCGTTCGGCGATGAAGTTGAAGATCATCTCGCGGCTGACCGGGGCGAGGCGGGCGATCATCGATTCGCGGAAGTAGCGCTCGACGTCATAGTCCTTGGCGTAGCCCATGCCGCCGTGGGTCAGGATCGCGGTCTCGCAGGCGCGGAACCCCGCCTCGCCGCCCAGGTATTTGGCAGCGTTGGCCTCGGCGGCGCAGTCGCGCCCGGCGTCGTGCAGGGCGGCGGCCTTGAAGGCCATCAGGTTGGCCGCCTCCAGGTCCATCCAGGCGCGCGCCAGGGGGTGAGCGACGCCCTGGTTCTGGCCGATCGGCCGGCCGAAGACGACGCGCTCGCGGGCATAGCCGGCGGCCCGGTTCAGCGCCGCGCGGCCCAGGCCCACCGCCTCGGCGCCGATCAGCACCCGCTCCGGATTGAGCCCTTCCAGCAGGTAGTAGAAGCCCCGCCCCTCCTCGCCCACCAGGGCGTCGGCCGGCACGTGCAGGTCGTCGATGAAGACGGCGTTGGACTCCACCGCCTTGCGGCCCATCTTGGGGATCGGCGTCGCCTGGATCTTCTCGCGGTCGAAGTCGACGTAGAACAGGCTGATGCCGTCGGTGGCCTTGGCGACCTCGGCGCGCGGCGTGGTGCGGGCGACGATCAGCATCTTGGTCGCCCGTTGCGCCATGGTCGTCCACATCTTCCGACCCCGGATGACATAGCCGTCGTTGGTGCGGACGGCGCGCGTGGTCAGGCTGGTGGTGTCGAGGCCGGCGTCGGGTTCGGTGACCCCGAAACACATCCTGTCCTGGCCGGAAATCAGCCGCGGGATCAGCCGCATCTTCTGCTCGGGCGTGCCGAACTTCACCAGGGGCATGGGTCCGAAGATGTTCAGGTGCAGCGCGCTGGCGCCGGAAAACCCCGCCCCGCTCTCGGCCACCGCCTGCATGGCGATGGCGGCCTCGGTGAGGCCCAGGCCCGAACCGCCGAGCCCGACGGGCATGGCCGCGCCCAGCCAGCCGGCCTCGGTCATCGCGGCAACGAACGCCTCGGGAAAGGCGCCGGTCTCGTCGGCCTCACGCCAATAGGCGGCGTCGAAGCGCGCGCAGAGCTTCAGCACCCCGTCGCGGATCGCCTGTTGCTCGTCGGTGAACCAGAAGCCGTTCATGGCGTCCTCTCGAAGCGTGCGGGGTCAAGGCGCTGCGCATAGGAGCCAGGATCACGGCCCGTGATGCAAGCCGTGACGATCCGGGCGACCAGGGGCGCCAGCAGCCAGCCGTTGCGCCGCGCGCCGACGGCCAGGATGACGCCCGGCGTCGCGGAAAACCCGACCCTCGGCAGGCCATCGGCCGTCGTGGCGCGGACCCCGGCTGAGGCGACGAAGGCGGCATTGGCAATGCCCGGAAGCATCCGTTCCGCCGCTTTCCACAGCGGCGCCAGTGCGGATGGATCGACTGTGGTGTCGGCCAGGCCCGGTTCCATGGTCGCCCCGACCGCCAGCCCTTCGCCGGCCGGCACGGCGTAGGCCCCCTCCCCGCGCAGGCTGAGCGGCCCGCAGCGCAGGTCGGCAAAGCGCAGTATCTGGCCCTTGATCGGCGTCAGCGCGCCGAGCAGCGGAAGGGCGCCGGCCAGACCCGGATCGGCGCCCGTCGCGACCACCAGGAAATCCGAACCGCCCGGCGCCTTGACGCGTTCTGCCCGAAAGCCGACCCCCGCCGCCGTGGCCGCGCGCCGCAGTGCGGCCAACGCCGGACGCGGCTGCAGCCGCCAATCTTCGCGCACCAGCAGCCCCTGAAACCCCGGCGCCAGCCCTGGGGCGAGGTCATCGAGCAGGTTACGGGGAAGCTCCGCGCCGCGCAGGCCCAGCAGCGTCAGACCTGACCTCACAGTGGCGAGCCAGGCCGGCGAGCCCACCGCCGCTGCGCCCGAGCGGTCGATCTCGATACCTGTGCGGGCGGCCAGGGCCGGCCACAGGTTGCGCGCCGCCAGCCACAGATCCAGATCGCCAGCCGACCCGGGGTCCAGCACGGCCTCGAACACCGGGGCCAGCATCCCGGCCGCGACCGCCGAGGCCTGGGGTTCGTCGGCGGGATCGCAGACGGTGACGCGACAGCCCGCATCGGCCAGCGCCAGGGCCAGGCTCAGCCCCAGCGCACCCGCGCCCGCCACGATCACCTCCGCACCCCGGCTCATCGCCCTAACCAGCCGCGCGGCTGCGGAAAATCAAGTGGAACCGCGATCTCGTCCGGGGGTTCACACGCCGAAGGGGGCGAGGGCTCCCAACAGCAGCAACGGAGAATACCCCATGGCCACGACCACCCCTTCGAGCCCGAAAAATGCCCCGGCCAAGAGCGCCACGACATCCAGCTCCGGCAAGGGGCCGGACGCCGTCGCGCTGCTGAAGGCGGGCCATCGCACGGTTGAGAAGCTGTTCGCTCAGTTCGAGTCCGCCAAGGACGAGGACCGCAAGACCGCGCTTGCCGACAAGATCTGCCTGGAACTGCGGATTCACATGCAGATCGAAGAAGAAATCTTCTATCCGACCAGCCGCGAGTTTCTGAAGAACGAGGACATCGTCGATGAGGCGGTGGTCGAGCACGCCGCCGCCAAGGACCTGATGGACGAGATCGAAGCCATGAACGCCGGCGACGATCTCTACGACGCCAAGGTCAAGGTGCTCAGCGAGCAGATCGAGCACCACGTCGAGGAGGAGGAAGAGGAATACTTCCCCAAGGTCCAGAAGACCGACATGGACCTGAAGTCCGTCGGCGCGCGGATGCAGGCGCGCAAGGACGAGCTGACCGCCCAGCTGGACACCTCCCCGGGCAAGGCCGACCAGTAGCGGCCGCGGCCGCGCTCGACATCGACGCCCGCCGGACACCCGGCGGGCGTCTGACGTCTTGCCAGGTCTGTCTCCGGTTTCACCTGTTGCCCTCGGACGTCAGCTCGTCCATGTCGGCACAGGTCGCAAGGCAGGTCGGCGACCAGACCAGTGCTGACCAGGGCTTTTGCAAAGAGATTCGAATGCTGGTTGAACCGACGAGACCCTGTGTCGCGGTCCGCTATCAGGAATACCCGCGCGGCCGGGTGGCCTTCGTTTCCATCGACAACCAAAGCAAGCTGAACAGCCTGTCGTCGCCGGTCATGGGGCAGCTGATCGCGCGGTTCGCCGAGTTGGCGATCGATGCGAGCCTGCGGGCCATCGTGCTGTCCGGCGCTGGCGGCAAGGCGTTCATCGGCGGGGCGGACATCGATGAGATGGCGGCGCTGGCCGGGCCGGCGCAGGCGCGGGCCTTCATTCTCAAGGTGCACGGCTGCTGCCAGGCGATCCGCGACACGCCGGTTCCGGTGATCGCGGCGATCAACGGCTGGTGCCTGGGCGCGGGGCTGGAGGTGGCCGCGGCCTGCGACCTGCGTCTGGCCGCCAATACCGCGATGTTCGGCATGCCTGAGGTGAGGCTCGGCCTGCCCTCGGTGGTCGAGGCGGCCCTGCTGCCCTCGCTGATCGGCTGGGGTCGGACGCGGAGGATCCTGATGACCGGCGAGACGTTCGGCGCGGCCGAGGCGCTCGCCTGGGGCCTGGTCGAGGAAGTCCACACGACCTCGTCCCTCCCCGCCGCCATCGACGCCCTGGTCGGCCAGCTGCTGGAGGCCGAGCCGCAGGCGGTGCGGAACCAGAAGACCCTGATGCAGCGCTGGGAGGAGTTGCCGATGAGCGCGGCGATCGCCGCCGGCGTTGACGCCTTCGAACAGGCCTGGACGGGCGAAGAGCCGTCGCGTGCGCTGCGGCGCTACCTGGCCGAACGTCTGGCCGCCAAGACCCGCTGACGCGGAAGGGCTCTAGGCGCGCCCCCAGCCCTGGTGCCACTCCGGCTCGCCGGCGTAACGCTCGGCCAGAAAATCCACGAACACCCTGACCTTGGCGGCCAGGTGTCGGGCGTGCGGATACACAGCATGGACGAAGATCTGGTCCGGCTCCCAGGCGCAGAGCAATGGGACCAGGCGGCCGGCGCGCAGGTCTACAGCGGCGGCGAAGGCCGGGATCCGGGTGACGCCCAGGCCGCGCCGGGCGGCCGCGACGCAGGCATCGGCGCCGCCGAAGCTCATCCGGCCATGGACCCGCACCTCATGGCGATCATTCATTGGTCCATAGCGCCAGACCAGTGGGTCGCGGGCGTTGGTGTCGATGATCGCCTCGTGGCCGGTCAAGTCTCCTGGCGTCGCGGGCGTTCCGGAGCGGGCCAGATAGTCTGGCGCGGCACAGGTCACGATCCGCACGGCTGCCAGCTTGCGCGCGATCACCGAAGAATCCGCAAGCTGGCCGATGCGGACGCCGACATCGAACCCCTCCTCCACCAGACTGACCATCCGGTCGGTCGAGGAGACTTCAAGCGACACATCCCGATAGGCGCAGGCGAAATCCAGCAGCGCCGGGGTCAGCTGGCTCGCCCCGAACGACACCGGGGCGGAGACCTTCAGCAGGCCGCGCGGCCCGCTCTGGTCGCGGACCGAGCCTTCCAGCGTCTCGAAATCCTCCAGCAGGATCCGCGCCCGTTCCAGATAGGCGCGGCCGGTGTCGGTCAGGGAGACGTCGCGGGTGGTGCGGTTGAGCACCCGCGCGCCCAGCCGGTGCTCCAGCCGGGCCACCAGCTTGGACACCTGGGCGCCCGACACGCCGAGCCGACGCGCCCCTTGTGTGAAGCTGCGGGCGTCGGCCACCGCGGCGAAGGCGGAAATCTCGTCGAAGCGGTCCATGCGATTGCTTCCGTTCCGGAAATATAATTATGCGTCGGCGCCAGATTATCAACGCCGGGGCGTGGGTCCATTTCCTGTCGCCAGAGACCACCGCAATCTTAGAGGATCCATCCGATGACCCAACCCCGCAGCGTCGCCGTGATTGTCGGCAGCCTTCGCCAGGACTCGGTGAGCCGCAAGCTCGCCCATGCGCTGGAGAAGCTGACCCCGAATCTGGCCTTCAGCGAGGTCGAGATCGGCGGCCTGCAGCTGTTCAACCAGGACCTGGAGGCCACGCCCACGGCCGAATGGGTGACTTTCCGCGCGAAGATCGCGGCGGCCGACGCGGTGCTGTTCGTCACCCCGGAATACAACCGCTCCGTACCCGGCGCGCTGAAGAACGCCATCGACGTGGGCTCGCGGCCCTATGGCGCCAGCGTCTGGAACGGCAAGCCCGGCGCGGTGGTCAGCGTCTCGCCCGGCGGCGTCGGCGGCTTCGGCGCCAACCATCACCTGCGCCAGTCGCTGGTGTTCCTCAACGTCCCAGTGCTCTCCAGCGAGGCCTACGTCGGCAACGCCTTCTCGCTGTTCAACGAAGCCGGCGAGCTGGCCAACGAGGGGACGGCGGCGTTCCTGACCACCTATGGCAAGGCGTTCAGCGCCTGGATCGAGACGATCCTGGCCGGCAACGCCGCCGCTTAAGCCCCGCCCAGATCCGGAATGAAGACCCCATGACCCTTCCCACCCTGTTCATCCCACACGGCGCGGGTCCCTGTTTTTTCATGGACTGGACCCGCGGCCCCGCCGACACCTGGGACGCGACGGCAGCCTGGCTGAAGGGCGTGGTCGCCCACCTGCCGGAGCGGCCCAAGGCGATCCTGGTCGTCTCCGGCCACTGGGAAGCCCCCGTATTCACCGTGGGCTCGGCGCCCGCGCCGCCGATGCTTTTCGACTACAATGGCTTTCCTGAACATACCTACAGGCTGGCGTTCAACGCGGCGGGCTCCCCCGCCCTGGCGGCGCGGGTCCGCGACCTGCTGGCGGGCGCTGGCTTTCCGACCGCGCAGGACGCCACGCGCGGCTATGATCATGGGGTCTTCGTGCCACTGCTGCTGGCGACGCCGGACGCCGACATTCCGGTGGTGCAGCTGTCGTTGCGGACCGACCTCGATCCGCGGGCCCACCTGGCCGCCGGCCGGGCGCTGGCGCCGCTGCGCGACGAGGGCGTGCTGATCGTCGGCTCGGGGATGAGCTGGCACAACATGGGCGGCTTCTCGCCGGCCTTCACCGCCAGGTCGCGGGCGTTCGACGCCTGGCTGGGCGAGGTCATGGCCGATCCCGCGGGCCGGGAAGACGCCCTGCGCCACTGGGACCAGGCTCCCTACGCGCGCGACGCCCATCCGAGGGAGGAGCACCTGGCGCCGCTGTTTGTCGCCGCCGGCGCGGCGCAGGGCGAGCCCGGGCGGCTCAGCTTCCGCGACACGGTGATGGATGTAACGATCTCGGGCTACACGTTCGGAGCCGCGGTCAGGTGATGCAGGACGATGCCGCTGGCGGTGGCGACGTTGAGGGAATCGAAATCACCGGACATCGGGATGCGCACGGTTCGCGCCAGGGCCAGGATCTGCGGCGACAGGCCCGGACCCTCGGCGCCGAACAGGATCGCCGTGCGCGCGGCGGGCGCCAAGTCGCGCAGATCGGTCTC
>JANXXA010000408.1 GCA_025350885.1 Phenylobacterium sp. | reverse complement strand
CAGAACGACCCGACCAACGTCCACATCCTGGAAGGTGTGGTCAGCTCGAACCTGAACGAGGGCTCGCCGCACCTTAAGGGGCTGGCCGACGTCACCTACAAGCAGGGCCCGATCAGCCTCACGTGGCAGACCCGTTACGTGGGCAAGGGCGCGCTGTTCAACCGCGACCCGACCGCCGCCGACCAGTCGGAGTCGCGGGCCCCGGCCTTCGCGGAGTCCACGTTCTACCACAACCTGTCGTTCCGCTATGAGATCGGCCGGGTGTTCGAAGGGGCCGAGGTGTTCGGCGGGGTGAACAATATCTTCGATGAAGAGCCACCCTTCACCACCATCGGCACAGGTCAGGACGTCGCCTACGACCTGGGCCGGTTCGGCTTCATCGGCGTGCGCGTCCGGCGCTGATCCTGCGCGGCGTCGGCGGCCGGCATTCCGGTGGGCCGCCGACTCCGAGACGATCGCCGCATGGACCGGGACGCTTGACAGTCCGCCTCGAAACTTTCGCGGAAGCCCGCTAAAAGGCGCGGCATGACGCGCCGCATCGCCTTCGAGGGCATCGACAACTTCCGCGATTTCGGGGACTACGCCGCCGGCCAGAAGCGGTTGCGGCGAGGGCTCTTGTACCGCTCCGCCCACCAGGCGCGGGCGACGGACGCGGACCTGGCGCGCCTGGCGGGCATGGGGCTTTCGGTGGTCGTCGACCTGCGCCGCTCGAACGAGCGCGAGCGCGAGCCTTCGCGGCGGTGGGAGGGGTTCACCGCCCAGGTGATCGAGAACGACATCGGTCAGGACACCGCCGACGAGTGGGCGACCTTCATCGCCGGCTCAGACCTCAGCGTGGGCTCGTTCAGGGCCTATATGCTCGACTACTACCGGGCCGCGCCGTACCAGCGCCGGCACATCGACCTCTACGCCCGCTATTTCCGCGCCCTCGCCGAGAGCCAGGGCCCGGTCCTGGTGCACTGCGCCGCGGGCAAGGACCGCACCGGGATCATCTGCGCCCTGACCCACCACGTGGCCGGGGTGCACGACGACGACATCGTCCAGGACTATCTGCTCACCAACGACCATGAGCGGATGGTCGCGCGCCTGCCGGTCATGCGCGAGCATGTGGGCATGGCCAGCGGCGGGCGGATCCCCTCCGATGAGGCGCTGATCACCGCCATGCGGGTCGAGGCGGAGTATCTGGACGAGGCGTTCCGGGTGATGCGCGAGGCGCACGGATCGCTGGACGGTTATCTCGACGAGGTCCTGGGCCTCGATCCGCGGCTTCGCGGCCGCATCCACGACCGGCTGTTCGCCTGAGACCGCCGCGCGATATCGGAGTCCCCATGCAGTCTTTCACGCCGCCCCACCGGGTCCTCATGGGCCCGGGTCCCTCCGACGTCAGCCCCCGCGTGCTGGCCGCCCTGGCGCGCCCGACCATCGGCCACCTGGACCCGGCATTCCAGGCGCTGATGGAGGATATCAAGGCGGCCCTGCAGCGGCTGTTCAACGCCCCCGACCATGCCTGCATCCCGCTGCCGGCGCCCGGCACCGCGGGGATGGAAGCCGCGATGATGAACCTGCTGGAGCCGGGCGACCGGGCGGTGGTGGCGGTGAACGGCGCGTTCGGCGGGCGGATGGCCGACATGGCCGGCCGCGCGGGCGCCACGGTCGTCACCGTCGACCATGCGTGGGGTCAGCCGGTGGACCCGGCCAAGGTCGAGGCGGCCCTGGCCGAGGCGCCGACCAAGGTGCTGGCCTTCGTCCATGCCGAGACCTCGACGGGCGTTCGCAGCGACGCCGCCACGCTCTGCGGCCTGGCGCGCAAGCATGGCGC
This sequence comes from Phenylobacterium sp., assembly GCA_025350885.1. Taxonomy (GTDB): domain Bacteria; phylum Pseudomonadota; class Alphaproteobacteria; order Caulobacterales; family Caulobacteraceae; genus Phenylobacterium. Next base: position 5,751 of record JANXXA010000408.1, on the reverse strand, counting down.
GTTGTCGGTGGTGGACTGCGTGACCTCGCTGGGCGGGATCGCCGTCGACGCCGCCGCCTGGGACGCCGACATCCTCTATTCGGGGACCCAGAAATGCCTCTCGGCCCCGCCCGGCCTGGCCCCCATCGCGATCGGCAAACGAGCCCAGGCGGCGATCGCGGGCCGCAAGGAAAAGGTCCGCAACTGGCTGTTGGATTTCAACCTGATCATGGCCTACTGGGGCGGCCCGGATGGACGTGGGGGCGGCGGCCGGACCTATCACCACACCGCGCCGATCAATGCGCTTTATGGCCTGCACGAGGCCCTGGTGGCGATCTTTGAGGAAGGCCAGCAGGCGGCGATCGTGCGCCACGCGCGGACCCACGAAGCCCTGGTCGCCGGGCTGGAAGCCGCCGGGCTGGAGATGCTGGTGGCGCCGGCCGACCGCCTGCCGCAGCTCAACACGGTGCGGGTGCCGGACGGCGTCGATGAGGCCCGGGTGCGCGCTGACGTGCTGAACACCTGGGACCTGGAGATCGGCGCCGGCCTGGGACCGCTGAAAGGCCAGGTCTGGCGGATCGGCCTGATGGGCGCCTCGGCCACCCCCTGGCACGTACGCCTGTGCCTGACGGCGCTGTGCGAAGCGCTGGCGGCGCAGGGGTTCAAGGCCGATGTCCAGGCCGCGCTGGCGGCGGCGGACGCCAAGCTTGCCTGAGTGCGACGGGTCGCTCAGCGCGCCGCGACGGGCGCACCCGGCTTCAGCGTGGCGCAGAACGCGGGCGGGTCGGGCTCGCCGCAGAGGTCCGGGCGCGTCCCGGTTTGGCGCCAGTACGCCATGAGGCCGTTGTGCTCCAGGAGCGCGGCATAGCGCGGATCATGGCGCAAGGTCAGCTGGCGCGATCTGAACAGCGTGCTGGTGAGGCCCTTGTCGGCCGCGGCGCCCAGCGCGCGGAACGCGGCGTCGGCATCGCCCATGCTCACCAGCGCCTCAGTGAGCAGGACGCTGTCCGGCTGAGTCTCGGCGGCGGCCTCAACGGCCGGGCGCGCGGCGGCGATGCGGCGGAGATCGCCCGAGCTCAGGGCGTCGAACGCCGCGGCCAGGCCGGGCCGTAGCGGTGGCGGGGCAACCCTGTCGGTGACGAATTTCGCGCCCGACCAGTCGCCGCGATAGCTGGCGTGCAACGCGGTCCAAGGCCCTCGGTTGGGACCTCGAAGCTGGGCCCACCTGGCCCAGACCTCCTCCGCTCTCTGCCACTGGCCAAGCTGGTCGTAGGTGATGGCCAGACCGATGGTGGCCGGCACGTGCAGAGGCTGACGATCATAGGCGCGGCGGTAGTAGCCGAGGGCTTCGCGGGTCCGTCCGACAGAATTCAGAAAATTTCCCATGGTGGAGACTTCGCATCCGCATCCGCTGAGATGGCCCGCGACAGCGTGCCGAAGCAGAGACTCGCGCTGCAGATAGGCGTTGGCCGGAAGGATGTAGGTCTGGACCTCCCAGGCCTCGCCGTTCCTCGGATCGAGCTGCAAGGCGCGGGCCGCAGCCTTGTGCACCTCTTCAACGTAGGCCGCCTTCTGGGGCGGCGGTGAGGACATGGAGAGCACGGCGGCGGCGTGCGCCACGGCCGACCAGCCGCGCGAGAAGTCCGGCGTCTCGGCGACAGCGCGGCGTGCGAGCGCCAGCCCGCGCTCGAGGTTTCCGTGGACACCTTCATGGGCGTCGCAATTCTGCAGGTAAAGACCGAGCGTCTGGATCGGGAGCCTGCCGGGATATTCGGCGGCCCCTTTAAGCCCGCAGCGCACGACCTCGCTCAGCGTCACGGCCATGCGGCGCGGCGCGTATTCGTCCGCCGCCGGAAGCTCCGGGCTGGACGCCCACACCAGGGCGCTGCGCCGGGTATCCTCGAGGCGCACGGAATAGCGCAGGTTGTCGCCCACCCGCTGGACCACGCCATGCAGCACATAGTCGCCGCCGCGGCTGGTCAGCGCCAGGTCGTTGTCCTCGCCGAACGCGTCGCACAGGGTCTCGGCAAAGCTCGCGGGCAGGTCGGCGGGCACGCCGGGGCCGAGCGCCTTGAACTCCGAGAGGGTGAGGGTCGCGGGCGCACGCGGCGCGAAGGTCTTCCATGCCAGGACGCCTGCGGCTGAGACCGCCAGCAGCATTGCCGCCACAAGACCGGCGCGCAGCCAGGGACGGCGATCGGGCAGGGCGCCCGGAACCTCCGATGCTGGGTCGGTGTCCTGCGTCAGCCGGTAGCCGACCCGCGGCACGGTCTCGATGGCGAACGCGCCCCCGGCGTCAGCCTTGGCATGCCGGCGCAGCTTGGCGATGGCGCGCTGGATGGCGTCGTCGCCGACGAAACGACCGGACCAGCAGGTGGCGACCAGTTCGTCGCGCGACACCACCTCCCCTGGCCGCCGCGCCAGCACGGTGAGCACCTGCATCACTCTGGGTTCCAGAGTGACCCGCGTATCGCTGCAACGCAGCTCCAGCAGGCTGGGCGTCACCGAGACCGGCCCCAGCCTGAACGGCGGCTCAGTGGCCAAGTCGACCAGGCTTTGGGCGCCGAACGACGACAGTCGTACGTTCATGGCCGCCGACGCCTCCCCTCAACCCCGCATGGGTATGCGCGGCGCAATGCCGGTGGTCAACGCACGGCGTTCGTCCACTCGCGCCCTCCGCGCCCCTGAAAAACGTCGAAAGTCGGGCTCCGGTCGGTGAAGCGTCGGCGCCAGGGTCTGGTCGCCACATTCATGCCGGTTGTTGATGAGTCCGTCAGTCATCGGCTCTTCGAGGATCCATCATGAAGTCTGCTTTCCAAGCTGCGGCTGTCGCCGCCATCCTTATCGCCACACCGGCGCTGGCTACGCCCCACTCCATCAGCCGCACAGGCCATGTGATTTCCCAGATTCCGAAGGATGGCTTCTGGAATCCCGCCGGCCTGGGCAGCCTGGCCGGCATCGCGCTCGGCGACGCGATCCACTTCTCAGCCACCTATGACGACGCGGACGTCGAGACGCCTTGGCCGCGCGCCACCGCATTTGGCGAAGTCTTCAACCGGCCCGACGTTCACACCGTCGGCCTGGGCAACGGCAACCCCGTCAACGCCGTGTCGCTGGACGTCGGCGCCCTGCACTTCGACCTGAGCGATCAGTTCTGCTTCCGGGACGCCGCTTGCATCGCCGCCAACGGCCTGGAGTTCGATACCGGCCCGACGCTGATGTTCCACAACAGCAGCTACCTCGGCATGGACTCCTGCCTGCACGCGCACGCGGTGTTCGCCTGCCAGCTGGTGTTCGACAACATCAATCCGTTCATTGCCGCTCAGAACGAACGCCTGCTCGGCTACTCGCGGTCGGATATCTATATTTTCGCCGACGAGAGCTTCAACACCGTATTTTTTGGCAAGTTCGACGGTCCGGCCGTCGCCGTGCCGGAGCCGTCCACCTGGGCCCTGATGATCGCCGGCTTTGGCCTCGCCGGAGTGGCGCTCCGGCGGCGACAGACCGGCGTGGCGGCAATGTAAGACAGCCTCACCCTGCATGTTCCGTCCCGGCTGACTTGTTTCCAATCAGCCGGGACAGGGTCTAGCGCCGCTCCCGAAAAACCTGCACCCTCGCCCAAACCGCTGTTTCAAAAAGCGGAGCCTGCCGTACGCAGAGCCTGGGAGAAGCGCTTGACTGAATCCACGCCTCTGGAGGTCCACGGGCCTTCGTCGGTCATCGATCCGCCGGTGATTTCCGAGCTGGGCGGCGACGGCAGGCTTTCCCGCGGCGCGATCTCCTGGTCGATCTTCGAGGGCGGTCGCGACCCCTACGTCATCCTGATGACCATCTATATCTTCATGCCCTACGTCGCCTCGACCATGGTCGGCGACCCGGTCAAGGGCCAGGAGCTGATCTCGCGCTTCCAGCAATATGCCGGCTGGATCGTCATGGCCACGGCGCCCTTCCTCGGCGCGTCGATCGACAAGCTGGGTCCGCGCAAGCTGTGGCTGGCGCTGGCGGTGACCGGCATGGTCCCGCTGATCGCCGCGCTGTGGTGGGCCAGGCCCGATCAGAGCGGCCTGACTATCCCGGTGACAATGTTCATCGCCATGCTGGTCAATGTGCTGTTCGCCTATTCCGAGGTGTTGCACAATTCGATGCTGATCCGCGCCGCCGGAATGAAGAGCGCGCATGCCGCGTCCGGGCTGGCGCTGTCGCTGGGCAACGCCGCCTCGGTGCTGGCGTTGGCGTTTACGGCCTGGGCGTTCGCGCTGCCCGGCAAGGTCGCCTGGGGCTGGGTGCCGGCGACCCCACTGTTTGGCCTGAGCGCGGCGGCCCACGAGCCAGAGCGGGTTGTCGCCCTGCTGGCGGCCGGCATCTTGGCGGTGGGCGCGATCCCGATCTTCCTGTTCACGCCGGACGCGCCGCGCACCGGGGTGCCGATCGCCAAGGCCTTCGCCGACGGCGCGGCCGATCTGTGGGGCATGCTTCGGACCGTCTCGCGCTTCAAGGACGCGGTGATCTATCTGCTCTCGCGGATGCTGTTCGTGGACGGCATGAACGGGGTGCTGTTCTTCTTCGGCGTGCTGGCGGCCGGGGTGATGAAATGGGGCGCGCTGGATCTGCTGCTGACCGGCATCATCCTCAGTGTGGTTGCTGTGTTCGGCGGCTTCACCGGGCGCTGGCTCGATCAGACCATCGGCCCGAAGAATGCCCTGCGCATCGAGATCTTCATGACCATTCTGGGCCTCACCGCCCTCTTAGGGATGGCGCCTGACAAGATTCTCTATTTCTGGCCTTACCACGCCGCCGACCACGCACCGCTGTGGAACGGTCCGGTTTACCGGACCCTGCCGGACCTCATCGTCCTCTTGATCGGCTTCTCCAACGCCGTGTTCATCACCGGCCAGTATGCCTCGGCGCGCACGGCGCTCACCCGCCTGACCCCGCCCGAGCGGACCGGAGCGTTCTTCGGGGTCTATGCCCTGGCCGGGGTGGCGACGGCATGGCTCGCGCCCAGTCTGGTCAATATCGGCACGCGGGTCACCCACAGCCAGCAGGGCGGGTTCGCCACCATCATCATCCTGCTGGTCCTGGGCCTCTTCGGGCTGATGTTCGTCAAGGGCGGCGGCCGGGGCTCGGAGGCGGGGATGCCCGTGCCTTAGGGCCCGGTCCAGACCACGCTCGGCGACTTGCGGGGCCGTAGAAGGAAGGTCTCGCTGAACAGCAGGCCACTGGGGATCGTGTGGTGCAACGGCGAGCTGAAGGCGTACTGGACGTCGGCCATGATGATGCTGTCGCCGGGTAGCAGCAGGCCGGCGGGGATCCCCGCCACCGCCGCGCCGGAGCCGAGGGCCCCCAGGCCATGCCCCTGGCTCCAGGCGACGCGCGCGACACCCAGCGCGTCGGCGGTGACGCTGGTCACGCGGATCTTCAGCGGCGTCGTCGGGAACGGTTTCAGGATGGCGTTGCCGACATTGAAGATGTCGGTCATCTGCGCGCCGTCCATCTGGCTGGATTGCGCCACCAGGTCGGCGACGATCGAGGCGGAGTGGGCCGCGCGGCGCTCGGCCATCATGGCCAGGCTGAGCTCGGCCAGGCCCATGTAGAGCACGATCATGATCGGGGCGATCAGCGCGAACTCCACCGCCGCCACTCCGCGCCGATCAGATCCCAGGCGCTTCAGCATCCCGCACCCACCGGAGGGTTGTCGTTGTAAGGTTCATTGCGGAACGCGGTGGCCGTGGAGAGCAGCCGTCGGCCGGAACCGCCGCCCATAAAAGTCGT
>JANXXA010000407.1 GCA_025350885.1 Phenylobacterium sp. | reverse complement strand
ATGACAAGTGCGCCAAGCTCAGACGGTAGAGGTCGGCGATATCGAGGCCGGTCAGAGCGCTGACGAAGAACCCCTGCCCCCGGCGATCTTCCAGCAGGCCCTCCCCTGAGATCCGGGACAGGGCCTCGCGCACGGGCGTTGCGCTGAGTCCCAGCAGGTTCGCGACCTCGGTGGCCGCAATTCTTTCGCCAGGCCGGAACACACCATCGCGCAGCCGCTCTCGGATTCCGGCCAGGGCCTGAAGAAAAGAATCCGCGCGGTGAGGCATGCTCGTGCTCCGGGGTCGTCTCCGATGCGCGAATAGGCAAGTCACAACCATAACTGGCAAGACGGATATATTATTAACGCGCTGATTGTACGCAGGTTTGAACAGACACGCTCGACATTCCGCAAATAGATTGCGGGCCGCCCGCAGATTTCTTGCGGATTCTGTTCTGACGACGCGCCGATACCCTTAGTGGGCGACCGCTTGCAGCACTTCCGGCCAGGTCAGCCCGAACCGGCCCGCTTGGCGCTGATCCGCACGCAGCGAACGCCGGCGGCCTGAGCCTTCTCGGCCAGGTTCAGGACGGGCCCGAACGGCTTGGCCCCGGTCTCGGCGAACCCGAGCACCGACCCGGACAGGGCCAGCACGCACACCGGCTCAAGGGCCATCAGGGCGTCATTGGCCCGGAACGGCGCCGCCCGGCCATGCTGCTCGAAGTCCGGCCGCGCCAGCACCAGCCGCACGCGCTTCTGCGCCGCCCAGCGCTTGGCGATCTGCTCGGCGCCCTTGGCCCCAGTCAGGGCCAGGCTCATGTCGGGCCATTCGCCCTGCGCCCAGTTGAGGGCGTCGAAGATCCGCATGGCGTCTTCCGGGGTCACCGCTGCCGGCGCGCCGCGGAAGGCCACCACGTGGTCGCCAGCATCGGTGTCCGCCAGCTTCAGCGCCTGCCGGGTCCGCAGCGCATGGGTCGCATCGATCTGGGCGGCGGTGACGCCCGAACTCCGAAGACTGCCCCGCCATGGGCTCCAGGTCTCCCCGGTCGCCGTCGCATAGGTCTCCGCCGCCGCATCGCGCACCAGCTCCACGGCCCGCACGGCGGCGTCGGCCGCGTCGGTCTCCGCCTTGGCCTGCTGCAGGTCATGGTCGGCCACCTCGCTGGCGTCGAATTCCCGAAGGCCTCGCGCCAGGGTCTCGCGATGACGGTCCGCCAGACGGTCCAGCCGTTGGACGGCGGTGTGCAGGCCGCCGATCAGGGACTCGGCGATCGGGCTCGCGTGGTCCTCCAGGGCGCTGCCCAGCACGGTGTCGAGCAGCTCGGTCATCAGGGCTTCACCAAGCTGGATCAGGGCGGCTTCGGTGGGATGCGGCCGGGGATCTTCGAGCGCGGCGCTCATCACGTCGAAGGCGTCGCCGAGGTCGGCGGTGGCGAGGAAGGGATTGCGGGTTCGCATGGGGTGATCTCCTGAGGGGGTCGGATCGAGCCGAGGCTCGAGGCCCCCTCCAGGCCGGGCCGCTCCGCCCCCGGCCAGGGGCCGAAGGCGCGTCAGCTTCCCTGGCCGGGGGCGGAGCGGTCTGGCCCTCTTGGCGCCGGACGCGGCGACCGCACCCTCAGGCTGGACCCTTGCGGTTCCCCCTCCCCTTCGCGCCACCCCCGGCCTTCACCCCCGACGCCGGCTGATAGGCCACGGCCCGGTGATCCCCGCAGTAGGGCCGCGCCGCGACCCGCCGTCCGCAGAAGGCGAACGCCGCGTCGTGCGGATCGCCGATCGGCCAGCGGCAGTGCCAGGACCGCAGCGCCTCGACCCGCGTCACCTCTCCGGCCCAGCTTGGCATTGCCACCGAAGCCCGCGCGACGGGCGGCCGCGCGAGGGCTGGCGGCTTCGGGCGCCGCACGCTCGGCGCTCGCGGCGGCTTGTCCATGCGCACCTTGGCCGCAGCGGTCGGCCGCCCGCGCCCGAGCCGCCCCAGCCGATGCAGCTTGCCGAGCACGGCGTTGCGCGTGATCCCCGGAAACCGGACGGCGATCTCGCTGGCGCTGAGGCCGTCAGTCCACAGACGTTCGAGGGTGGCGACCCGCTCGGGGGTCCAGGAGGATTCGATCATCGGAAGGCTCCGCGCCGGCGGAGGCCAACCCTCCGATTCCGGCTCGCCCTTCGCGGTCCTCCCTCCGCCTCCATGACACAGGCCCCCGGCGTGAACCGAGGGCCTGGTCGTTCCGGGTCAGGCCGCCAGGGACTCCGCCGTGGCCTCACCGTCGGCCTCAGCCGCAGCCTCGGTCTCGGAATCCGCCTCGGCCTCCGCCTCAGGCCCCTCGGCGACCACGGCATCCCCGCCGCCCCACCGCAGGCAGGCCGGCAGCCAACGCCGCTCAGCCGCGGCTTCGGCCGTCGCCCGAACCACCTCGTCCTTGCGGACCCCGCCGCCGCGCGGCGCCTCGGCCGCCATCTCCGCCATGAACTCCAGCAGCTGGGTTCTGGAGTGGACCCCCAGGAAGGCGTCGTCCGGAGTCCAGCGCTGGGCAAGGTCGGCGCCGCAAAGCGCGGCGACCTCCTTGGCCTCGGCGCGGGCCTCGCGGCGGATCGAGGTCGTGCGCGCCTCCCGCAGGTCGACGGTCACCGCCACCAGTTCGGCCAGCAGGGCCATCCGGTCGGGACCGGTGAGCGCCGCCACGAAGCCGAGGGGGCGCAGGCCGCTCTCCAGAAAGGCGTCGCGGCGCACCGCCAGCCGCCGCCAGACCTCGCCGTCCAGGTTATCCTCCCCGGCGGGGACCGGGCCGTTCGGGGCGGCGATCCGCAGGACGGAATCGTCCGGCCCGATCCGGTCGTTGAGCGCCAGGTGCTTGAAGAGCTGGGCGGTCACCGCGATCAGGGCGACGTCGGGATGATCGGCCAGGTCGCGGATCGGCCCTTGGGTGGCCATGGCGGTCCGCGCCGCATGCTGGATGTGGGTCACGCCGGTCGTGTCGAGCTTCACCGCGCGCTCCGGAATATCCGGGTCCCAGCGCCGCCGGCCCGACGCGGCGCGACCTTCGCCGGCCACGGCCTCGTCGCCGTCGTCCTCCTCCTCATCATCATCGTCCGACACCAATTCGGCCTGCGGAAGCGGCGGCGCCGGGCGCTGGTAGAAGGCCACGTCGAGGCCGTCCCGCGCCGGGGAGAGCAAGGCCGCGGCGATCTCGCCGCGACCCGCCGCCAGTCGCGCCAGGACGAGGCGGGCCAGGAGCATCTGCGCCAGCGCCGCCTCGCGGGTCTCGTCAGTGGCCTCGCTCACCAGGGCCGTGGCCGCCTCGATGTCGTCGCGCGCCCGGTCGAACAGCGCCTGCTGATCTTCCGGCAAGCCGCCCCAGTGGATGAAGGGCAGAGGCTCCAGACCGTCCGGCGCCCGCAGGCCCCGCTCCCGGCTGAAGGCCACGCTGAGCCCGGCCGTCACCAGAGCCTCCGCGGTCCGCGCCGCCGCGGCCCGCCAGAGCTCGTCGAGCCGATCGCCGTCGAGCGCCTCGGCCGGCAGTTCGCCGAACAGGTCGGCGCTCAGCCGCCCGCCGCCTTCGGCATAGGCCGCCTCGGTCACCAGGGCGAAGCGCGGGTCCTCGATGGTGATCCGCCCGCTGGTCACCAGGCTGCGCAGGCCGTGCTCGTGGAAGTAGCCGCCGAGCGCGTCCTGCGCGAAGTCGGACTGGCGGTTGCGGTCCTTCAGGCGCGCCAGCAGCCGGACCTGGGTGAGGGTCAGCTTGCCGATCCGGAAGGCCTGCAGCACGTCGGGGTGGACATGGGCGAGCGCGTCCAAGCGGCGGACCTCGGTCTCGTCGTAGCCGAGGGCCCCAGCGATGGCCGCGGTGGTCAGGCGCGAGCGCCGCAACTTGCCGATGGCGACGATGACGTCGGCGGTGTGCACGGGGGCGTGCTCGGCGTTGGGCAGGACCGCGGCGGCGGCCTGGGCGGCGCGGCTGGTGG
>JANXXA010000404.1 GCA_025350885.1 Phenylobacterium sp. | reverse complement strand
TGGTCATCGACCAGCAGTTCCTGCCCCCCGGCGTCCTGGCCAGGATGCTCGACACCACCTGCGGCAAGCGGCCGACGGTGGTGATCGTCTCGGCCTGCTTTTCCGGCGTGTTTGTCCCAGCGCTCGCCGGCGCCAACCGCATGGTCTTAACCGCCGCCCGGCCCGACCGCAGTTCCTTCGGCTGTGGCGAGGCCGACAAATATCCCTACTTCGATCAGTGCATCCTGGAGTCGCTGCCGGGGGCCGCGGACTTCGCGGTCCTGGGTCGAACGGTGCAGGTCTGCGTCGCCACGCGCGAGGCCAGGGAGGGCATGAAGCCGCCGTCGGAGCCTCAGCTGTTCATCGGCCCGCAGTTGAAACCCCTGCTGCCGCTCTATTCGCTGAGGGCGCTGGCAACCAAGCGACCCTAGCCGGGCCTTGGAATGAACCGCTGCGGCGCCCTACAAGCGGGTGAGCGCCTCGCTCGGCCTGGGTAGTCCTATGCGCTCCATCGTCTACGTCGCCGCCGCCGCCCTGGCGCTGTCGCTCGCCCCCGCCCTCGGCGCCGCCCAGGACGAGCCCCCGCCGCCGGTCCGCTCCGCGCCGGCCGCCGGCCTGCCTAAGGCTCCGGTACCCTATCTCAAGCTGCATCCCAAGCCGAAGGCCCGGCCGCATGCCGCACCGCCTGTCGCGGCGGCGACGCCGTCGCCCCTGCCCCCCAAGCCGCCGGCCCCGACCCTGTCGATCCCAACACCGCGGATCCCGCCTGCCCCCGCACCCGCAGCGGCGCCCGCCCCGTCGTCACCGGTCGCTCCGCCCGCCGTGTCCGGCGCCCGGCTCCAACCCGGTCAGCCCATGCCGCCCGCCGAACTGGAAGCGTTCGTCGATGGCCTGGTGAAGGACGCCATGGCGCGTGAACACATCGCCGGCGCCGCGATCTCGATCGTCCAGAATGGCCAGCTCGTCTTCAAAAAAGGCTATGGCTTTGCCGGGCTGGCTCCCCGGCGCGCCGTCGATCCGGACCGCACGCTGTTCCGCATCGGATCGATCTCCAAGACCTTCACCTGGATCGCGGTGATGAAGGAGGTCGAGGCCGGCCGGATGCGACTGAACCAGCCGGTGAACCTCTATCTGCCGGAAAAGGTGCAGGTGAAGGATCAGGGCTATGACCAGCCGGTGCGGGTCGCCAACCTGATGGATCATTCCGCCGGCTTCGAGGACCGCGCGCTCGGGCAGCTGTTCGAGCGTAACTACGACCGGGTGCGCCCCCTTGACCTCTATCTGCGTCAGGAGCGACCCCGGCGGGTGCATGCGCCCGGCGCGGTCGCCAGCTATTCGAACTATGGCGCGGCCCTGGCCGGCGAGGCGGTGACCTATGCCTCCGGACGCCCCTATGAGCGGCTGATCGAAGACGAGATCCTGCTGCCGCTCGGCATGGCTCACACCACGTTCCGGGAGGCGCACGGCGTGCGCAAGGGCCTGCCCGGCCCCATGCCGGCCGCCCTCGTCGCCGATATCGCCGACGGCTACCGCTGGACGCCGATGGGGTTCGAGAAGCGGGACTACGAATTCATCGGCCAGATCGCCCCGGCCGGCGCGGCCTCGAGCACCGCCGGCGACATGGCGCGCTATATGCTGATGCAGCTGGGCGGCGGCCAGTTTGGCGGAGCGACGGTCTATGGCGCCCAGGCGGCCCAGGCGTTCCGCGAACCGTTGCGAAAAACCCCGACGGGCATCAACGGCTGGGCGCATGGCTTCATGGTTTCCGACCTGTCCGGCGGCCATCGCGGCTACGGACACGGCGGGGCGACGCTGTCCTTCATGTCCAATATGGTGATCGCGCCGGACCTGGGCCTTGGGGTATTCATCGCCACCAACACCGATACCGGCCGGCCCCTGGTTGAGCGTCTGCCCGACCGGCTGGTGCAGTATTTCTACGCTGCGCCACAGATCTTTCCGCGACCGGGCTCACCGGACCTGGCCGAGCACCGGAGTGACTTCGCCGGCTACTACCTGTCCACCCGCCGCGCCTATTCCGGCC
>JANXXA010000441.1 GCA_025350885.1 Phenylobacterium sp. | reverse complement strand
GTGATGGACGGCCAACAGGTGCTGGACCGCGTCTCCGAGGGCCACCGCGATGGCCTGCGCGAAGCGCTGAGCACGGCGGCGGTCTACGGCGGTTTCGATGTCTCGTTCCGGGTGCCCAGCCTGTCAGGCGGTCGGCCGGTGTGGATCGACGCGCGGGGCCAGGGCTTCGGCAAGGCGGCCGAGGGCGGCTATGCGCGGATCATCGGCGTGGCGCTGGACGTCACCGAGGAGCGGCTGGCCCAGGCTCGCGCCCAGGCCGCCGAGACCCGCCTGCGCGACGCCATCGAAAGTGTCTCCGAAGCCTTCGTGCTGTGGGATCGCCACGGGCGCCTCCTGATGTGCAACCGCAACTACCGCGGCTTCTTCCGCCTGGAGCCGCAGGTGCTCAAGCCCGGCGTGGCGCGCGAGGAGCTGGAGGCTCAGGCCCAGCTGGCCGTGCGCCAGGAGTTCCAGGCCCTGGGCGGCCGCAAGGGCGTGCGCGAGGCAGAGCTGATCGACGGTCGCTGGGTGCAGATCTCCGAGCGGCCCACGGCGGAGGGCGGGCTCGTCGTCACCGCCGCCGACATCACCGCGCTGAAAGCCCAGGAAGAGGCGCGCCGCGTCAACGAGGACGCCCTGCGCAAGGCCGTGGTCAACCTCGAGCACAGTCAGGAACAGCTGTCCGAACTGGCCCGCAAATACGAGACCGAGAAAGTCCGCGCCGAGGGCGCCAACCAGGCCAAGAGCGAGTTCCTGGCCAATATGAGCCATGAGCTGCGCACCCCGCTCAACGCCATCAACGGCTTCTCCGAGATCATGATCGCCGAGATGTACGGCCCGCTCGGCGACCCCCGCTACCGGGACTATTCCCGCGATATCCTGGTCTCCGGCCAGCACCTGCTGGCGCTGATCAACGACATCTTAGACATGTCGAAGATCGAGGCGGGCAAGATGAACCTGCGCTTCGAGCCGCTGGCGCTGGAGGACGTGGCCGAAGATGCGCTGCGGCTGGTGCGCAACCGCGCCGAAGCCGCGGGCCTGGCGCTACGCCTGGACTTCTCCGACCTGCCGGAGGTCGACGCCGACTACCGGGCCGTCAAGCAGGTGCTGCTGAACTTGCTGTCCAACGCCATCAAGTTCACCCCGCGCGGCGGCCTGATTACCGTGCGCGCCGAGCGCCGCGACGATCCGCTGGGCGAGCGCGTGCGGATCAGCGTGCAGGACACCGGCATCGGCATCCCCGCCGACGACCTGGCGCGCCTCGCCCGGCCCTTCGAGCAGATCGAGAGCCAGCACGCCAAGACCCAGCAGGGCACCGGCCTGGGCCTGGCCCTGACCAAATCGCTGGTGGAACTGCACGGCGGCCTCCTGGACCTGCGCAGCGCGCCTGGCCAGGGCACCAGCGCGATCTTCTCGCTCCCCGTCCGCCAGCCAGGCCTGGCGCTGCCCCTGGCGAAGGCGAGTTAGGAGGCGGGCGGCGCGGCTTTGATTGACGCGCCGGGGGTGAAGGCCGGATGCTGGGTTTGAACGCGAGGGGACGATCCATGCAACGTGCGCTGATCTGCGGCCTGGCCGCTCTGGTGTGCACCCTGCCCGCCTCGGCTCTCGCCGGCGAGGCCGCCTACAAAGCCCCCCACAACGGCTTCGGCCAGCCGGACCTCGGCGGCAGCTGGTCGAACGCCACGCTCACGCCCCAGGCCCGCTCGGCGCTCTACGGCGCGCGCCGCGCCCAGACGCCCGAGGAGGTCAGGCTGCTGGAAGGCGCCATCGCCGCCAAGGACGCCGCGTCCGCCGCCCCGGTCACCGCCGCCAGCGCCGCCACGTCCTCCCTTGGGGGCGCCTCGGACAATGTCGGCGCCTACGACCGCGCCTGGATCGACCAGGGGGCCAAGGTCATGCGGGTCGGCGGCGAGCCGCGCACCTCGCTGATCACCACCGCCGACGGCCAGCCGCCGCACCGGGGTGAGGCCGCCAGTCCCCCGTCGCCCGGCGCGGGCTCGCTCGCGGCGGGACGCCAGGCGGTCAAACAGGCCGCCGAGTTCGACCAGTTCGCCGCCCAGGGCAATGTCGCCATCGGGCGGATGGGCTCCTTCGACAATCCGGAAAGCCGCGGCGTCGGCGAGCGCTGCATCATCGGCTTCGGCCGCAACGCCGGCCCGCCGATGTTCCCCAACGGCTGGTACAACAACAACTATCTGATCGTGCAGGGCAAGGACGCGGTCGCCATCGTGGTCGAGATGAACCACGACCTGCGCCGCATCGCCCTGAACGCCAGGCATCGCGCAGACGACATCCGCCCGTGGTTCGGGGACTCCATCGGCTGGTACGAAGGCGACACCCTGGTCGTGGAGACCAACCACTTCCCGCAGGCCGAGGCCTATTACGGCGCCTGGAAGGACCTGACGGTCACCGAGCGGTTCACGCGGGTGGCGAAGGACCGGATTCTCTATCGCTTCACCGTCGCCGACCCGACGGTGTGGGAAAAGTCATGGGGCGGCGAGTACGAGATGCACCCGCTGAAGGGCCAGCTGTTCGAATACGCCTGCCACGAAGGCAACTACGCCCTGCCCGGCATCCTCGCCGGCGCCCGGGCGGAGGAGCGCAGGGCGGCCTCGGCGAAGCCCGAGACCGTGGCGCTTCGCGAACTTGGCGACCCAATCCACGAGCTGGGGCATAGGTACCGCGTCCCCTGATTTTCGATCTTCGTTTCCCTTGATCTTCGTGAGGAGCCAGATGCCCGAGATCGTCAATATCGCTGCTGAGGAAAGTAACGACGGAAGGGGTGTCGTCACGCGGATAACCCTTGATGACGGAAGTTCATACAAGGGCGTCTTCTACGGCGAGCCTGGGAGCAGCTAGTCTCCGCCAGAGATGCATCTTCCCACTTTCGATGAGTGGCTGCTTATGTTGGTTACAGGAGCAGGGGGTGCCGCTGCATGTTGGTATGGGCTCACCCAGCCGATGAATTCGATGGGGATTTGGGCAGTGGTCCTTATCTTCGGCGGGGGTATAGTGGGGTTGTTTGCGGGTTTCCGCGCCGTAATCGGCATTCCATTTGAGTGGCTGATCTCCCTCATCCCGTAGATGAGGTTAGAGATTAGGGGATTCGGGGGCACGATACCTATCCCCACAACCTCGGTTGTGCGTGTGAACTGAACTGGCGGACGCTGGCTTCGGACCGGGCCGACCTCGCGCACACAGCGGATAGGTATCGCGTCCCCTAATCTTCGCAAGGCAACGAACTTGGTTAATTTGTCAGGAACACCCCCAAATTCTGTCATCAAGTCAGTTGAGCAGGTGTAGGTTGAGGTCTGAGGATGGCGTTGGCGAGGACGACGATTTTCCTGGCGATGGCGTTGAGGACGAGGCGTTTGGGTTTACCGGCGGCGATGAGGCGTTGGGCGAAGATTTTG
>JANXXA010000400.1 GCA_025350885.1 Phenylobacterium sp. | reverse complement strand
ACCCTGGGGACCGCTCAAGTTGCGGTGGCGCGCGGCGCCGATGAAGCGGCCGCCTTGCCATAGCTCGGCGCGGATGTCGGCGCGAGCCGGCGGCGAGAGCAGCGCCAGGGCCTGACCGTCGGTGCTGCAGTAGAAGCTTTCGGCGGGCTCCAGGCCCCCATCGTCGTGAACCAGGTAGATGCGGTAGACGGCCATGGCCTTGCGCTCCCTTGCGTGACACGCGCCCCACGACCTCGATAGGCGCGCAAGGCGACGGTGGTATGTCGGTGGCGCGACCGATCGGCCATCGGCGCGCCTTGATTGTGGCGGAGCTTGCCGGGGTTTCGCGCGTTATCGAAATCTGCTGCCAAGCTTGGAGTGAGCCGGGCGGCCGCGATGGATCAGGGGTATAGAGGCGTCATGCTTGCAACGCTCATTCAGGCTTTCACCAGCCGGTTGGCGGGGCCGATAGGGTTCGCCCTGGCTCTGCTGCTGTGCGGCCTGCTGGTGGCGACCGCGAGCACGGCGGCGCGCACCGAGGCGCTGCTGCGCGCGCGGGTGGCCCAGCTCAGCGAAGAAAATCAGAAGACCGGCGCCGTGCTGCACGCCAGGCTGGCGGCCTGCGAGGGCGCCGGCGGCGGGGCCGCCGCGCGGGTGGCGGGCGCCGAGACCAGCGCCGAGGCCCGGGCGCGCCGATTGACCGGGACAGGGCCGCCCGGCTTCGACGTCTGTGCGCGCATGGAAAGCGCCGACCGCGCGGTGCTGGAAACCCTGCGATGAACCGCGGCTGTCGGCGAAGGGTGGTCGTGGCGGTGGCCTGTGGGCTGGCGTTGAGCGCTTGCGCCAGCCTCAAATCCAAGCCGCCCGCGCCCGCGCCGACCCCCCCGCCGGGGATCACCGCGCCCCCGGCGCCGATCCCCGCGTCCCCCGCCGCCAGGACCCCCATGCCGGCGAAGAGCGACTGCGTGCCAAGGGGATTTCCGCGCGGCCCGAAATATCCCGACACCGACGCCGCCCTGCGCGACGCCGGCGGCGCGGCCGACCGCTATCAGCTGATGGCCGCCGGGCGGTTGCTCCGCACGCGCCGTCTGACCGAGCTTGAACGGATCGTGGACGCCTGCCGGTAGGGCCTTAAGAAATAGTTCTCCTCCTCCGTAGGGGGAGGAGAAAAAAGCTTGGCCGATGTTCCGGGTGTCGCGTCCCTCAGAGGCAGCGGATAAGTTTGGGGTGGGCGTCGCGGCGCAGGGTGAAGCTGTGGGCCGTGCGCTCGGCGGCGGCGCGCACGGTGAGGCTCAGGGTCTGGCCGCGCAGCCGTCCGGTGAAGGCCGCGGCCAGGGCGCCGGGCTCTTCGTCGGCGCGCTGGGGGCCGGGGGTGAAGCTCTGGAACGTGCCCCGCGCGGCGATCCGCCCCCGGCGGTCAATGCGCACCGGGCCGGGGATGTGGCCCTCGGCGCAGCCGGTCTTCAGGCTGGCCCCGTCCTCGCCGACGGTGAGGATCGCCTGGTCGCCGCCCCAGACGCCGGTGAGGACGGCGGCGGACGCGGGTGACGCGCCGATCAGAACAACGGCGGCGGCGAGGATGCGGGCTGAGTTGACCATGCGTCAGCCTCTCACGTCGTCAGGCCGCTGTCGAACCTATTCCCGGCGACCTTCGCGTCATGAAAAAACGGGCGGGACCATTGGCCCCGCCCGTCTGTTTTCGTCTCAGTCGCGGCCCGAGCGGGGCCGGACCGATCAGGCTTGAGCGATCGCCCGGCGACGGCGCATGGCCGAGCCGACCAGGCCGAGGCCCAGGATGGTCATCGCCCAGGTCGAGGGCTCGGGAACGCTCGTCGGGCTGAGCCCGATCTCGGCGATGAAGGTGCCCCAGCGCGAGGTGTTAGAGCCGCTGCCCAGGGGGTGTTCGGCCAGGGTGTTGAATTCCCGCGCGAACTCACCGATCGCCCAGAACTTGGACGAGTCGGTGGGGTCCAGGCTGACGGCGCTGTAGTCGCCCCAGCGCTGGCGGCCGGCGGCCGGCTTACCGAAGATGCTGCCGTTGTGGTAGCTGTCGGTGTTGCTGACCTTGAGCACGAGATCCGCGCCGGTCTGGTAGAGGTGACCGGTGCCGCTGGTGTTGAAGGTCCGCGCCATGAAGGTGATCTTGCCGTCCACCGTCGAGGTGCCCGAGCGATCAAAGCCGACAACCACCTGGCCCAGCGCGTTCACCGCGAGAGACCCCTGATAGAAGTCATAGCCGGGCGCGCCGATATCGAACTCGTCGATGATCGCGTTGGTGGTGGAATTGAACACGTTTACGCGCAAAGAGGTCCGGTCGCTGCCAGCTTCGGTAACGGTGTGGACGGTGTAGATCTTGCCGGCCACTTCGTAGGCGCTGGAGCTGATCCGGTCGTCCAGGGTGTCGATGATCCGGGGGTTGCCCGTGCCAGTGGTGTAGGGCTGACGAGCCGGAGCATTGCTGGCATAACCCGACCCAAGGATGCCGCTGGTGGCGGTCAACGTCGCCCCGGCCATCCCGGCGTTCAGCACGTCGTAGCGAAGCAGCGCGGCGTCAAACAGCGATGCCGCGATGATTTTGCCGTTGGCTCCGGGGGTCGAGCTGTTGACGCCCTGGATCGCGTAGCCGCGGTCTGCGTCGGCCGGGCCGCCCGTGTAGGGGGTGTTGAACTGCTTGACGGCGGCGGCCGACGGGCCGAGCGCGGCGAACAAATCACCGATCGGGATCACGTTCAGGGTTGTGCCCTTGAACGACGGCCCGAAGTTGTTCGTGCCGATGTAGACGGCGTTGGTGTCCATCGCCAGGGTCGGATAGTCCGCCGTGCCGCCGGCGAAGCCGGTGAACGAGGTGGATTTCCACGGGCCGAGCGCATCGCTGGTGGTGGAGACCGCGATCTGGATGTCGGCGACGCTGGCGCCGAAGGACAGCGCGATCCACTTGTCGGCGGGGGCGTTGTACATGATCCGCGGATCGCCGTTGGTGCCGACCTTGCCGGCGCCGGCCCAGAAGGCCGTGTCCGACTGGAACAGGGTGCGCGCGCCGGTAGCCTTGTCGAACACCGCCACGCCGCCGTTGACCGTTTCCATATACTGGGTCTTGCCCACCGCGCCCATGGTGTCTGGCGGGATGAAGCCGCGGCCGAGGGGGACGGTGTCGTAGAGGCTGATGCCTTCGAAGCTCTTGATCACAGAGCCGCCGCTGCCGCCGCCGCCGCCGTAGATCACCGTGGGGCTGCCGCTGATGGCGCCAGACGCACCTTCACTCGGCGTCAGGGGCGGTTCGATCTCGAGATATTCGGGCTTTATGGTCCCGGCGTGAGCCAAGCTCGACGCCGACGACAGGAGGAGGGCCACAGACAGGCCGATTAGCTTCGCATTACGCATTGATAAGTACCCCGTACCCAGTCCCCAATGGGACCCGTTAAGCCCATCTGTTAGCATTATCGGCCGCAACACAAGAGCCACGTTTCGGTCTTATTCGGCCAGGACCCCCTCAGCCGTGTGAAATTCTCCTGTGAGGGGAATTAAGCGCCGCGTCAGGGGAATTTCCCGCCATATTTGCGGAAATCGGGTGAAATTCCCGTCCAGGGTGCGGCAATAAAATACCCGCAGCCGCGCCATTTCGCCGCAATTCGTCCCCTGCGATTTCCAGGCAAAGGTTAACGGCTCAGGGTCATGCCGGGCGCCCGCGCGGCTTGAACCGCGCGCCGGCCTGTGCGACGGCGAGGCCATGAGCGAGACCCCCGCCGACCGCCCCGCCCTGCCGGACAGGCTGTCCACCGACCCCGACAGCCCGTTCCACGACGCCGAGATTCTGGCGCGCAACGTCGGCGTCCGCTTCAAGGGCGAGGACAAGACCAACGTCGACGAATATTGCGTCTCCGAAGGCTGGGTGAAGCTGGCGGTCGGCAAGACGCTCGACCGGCGCGGCAAACAGCTGACCATCAAGCTGCAGGGTCCGGTGGAGCCCTACTTCCGCGACGCGGACTGAGGGGCGGAGGGCCTCCATAATCTGGATTCTCCTCCTCCGTAGGGGGAGGGGGACCATGCGGCACGCATGGTGGAGGGGGCGGCGCGCCGCCGAGATCTATCCGGAGCGGGGCGAAGCGGCGGCGGTGTTCCCCCTCCACCCCCCGGAGCCTGTCCTCGGGTCGACCTTTGGTCGAGCCCGGGGGGGCGGTCCCCCTCCCCCTACGGAGGAGGAGGTTTTGTGCATCCCGTTGGTCGGCCGTGGGAATGGCTGAGGTAACCGGCCGCGCGGCTCTGGACTCAGGCACGCCCTCGGCGTCTGTTTCCCCCATGTCCGACACCGCTCAGACCCCCGACGACGGCTGGAAGCACACCGGCGTCCGCGTCGTGCCGGGCGACCAGCTGGGCGAAGTCACCGCGACGACGCCCGGCATGGACCGCGCGGTGGCCATCGACCGCGCGCGGATGGGGGCCCGGAAGCTGTGGGCCGGCACCGTCCACATCCACGCCGGGGCCAAGACCGGGGCGCATCACCACGGGCCGCTGGAGAGCGTCATCTATGTGATCAGCGGCCGCGCGCGGATGCGCTGGGGCGAAGCGCGGGAGTTCGTCGCCGAGGCCGGGCCGGGCGACTTCATCTATGTGCCGCCGTTCGTCCCGCACCAGGAGATCAACGCCTCGTCGGACGAGACCCTCTGCTGCGTGCTGGTGCGCAGCGATTCAGACGCCGTGGTGGTCAACCTCGACATCGAGCCCGCCGAGAAGCCCGAAGGCGTCGCCTGGATCGACCCGATCCACAAGGCGTGATCCGCCGCGGCCAGTTCTATCTGCCGTTGTTTTCGATGGGAGATCGTGTCCAAGTTGACTCCGAATCCAGGGTTCAGCCAACTGGGATAGGGCAATGGCCAGACGCTTCCTCCG